>MVDB01000163.1 GCA_002050025.1 Desulfobacteraceae bacterium 4484_190.2 | reverse complement strand
CTCCTTGCTGACTACAGGGAAAAAGATGCGCTCACTGATTACAAGGAACTTATCGAACAGCTAAACGTGGCCTACCTGAGGTTTCAATGCACAGAATGCGGTTTTATACCCGGTGAGCTTCAGTGGCAATGCCCACAGTGCAAGACCTGGGACTCCATTCAATTAATAGACCAACCGAGAGAGCAATCAACTCCTGCTGCTCAACCCAAAAACACACTACCACAATTGCCCCAGGGTATTGACGAGGCGTAGTATGAACCAGTTGACGCCCATGCTCAGGCAATATTTGGGTATCAAGGGCGAATATCCTGATACAATTCTGTTTTTCCGCATGGGTGATTTCTATGAGATGTTTTTTGATGATGCACGGACCGCGTCAAAAATTCTCGGCATTACCCTGACTTCTCGGGGAACCTTCAACGGGGCTAAGGTCCCCATGTGCGGCATACCCCATCATGCCCGTAAATCTTATATCATGAAGCTCGTAAGTGCCGGGTGGAAGGTTGCCATCTGCGAGCAGACCGAAGACCCAAAAACAAGCAAAGGCGTTGTGAAGAGGGAGGTAATAAGGGTAGTTACTCCTGGTTCTATTACGGACGAGCAGGAGGTCGAAGATAAAAGAAACCTTTACATGGCAGCAATATCGGGCGGCCCTGTGCGCAGTGCTTCAGATGTCCGCAATGAACAGGGCAGGGGCTTTAAGGGCGGGCAACGCCAGGTTGGCAGGGATAAAATGTACGGGTTGGCCCATATGGATTTATCTACCGGCGAGTTTCGAGTCACAGAAGTTCGCTCGTGGAATGAGCTGATTAACGAATTAGGACGAATTGATCCGGCTGAAGTCCTGATCGTTGAAAATGAGGGTTTATCCGGCAAAAAGGAGCTGTCTAATTACCGTGTTGAAATAGTAGAGAAGGATGCCTTTGATCCACAGAGGGCGGAAGCCCTCCTAAAAGAACAGTTTGGCGTGAGTTCTCTAACGGGATTTGGCCTTCAAGAAATGCCACAAGGGATCATTTCTGCCGGAGCCCTTATTCGCTATCTTCAGGATACACAGAAACAAAATCCTGGGCATATCAAAGAGATCATAACTTATCGCCTTGGCGATTTTATGTTTCTGGATGAATCCACCTGCGATCACCTGGAACTCCTTAAGACCATGCGGAGGCAATCCGAGAAAGGATCGTTGTGTCAAATCCTGGATAAGACATTAACCCCCATGGGAGGTCGGTTCTTAAAAAAATGGATGGTGTATCCACTCGTTGATCTTGAAAAAATCAGAGGTAGACTTGCTGGTGTAGCCTGGTTAAAGGAAGCCCCCGTGGTCAGGGAAGGACTCAGAGGGGAGCTCAAAGAGATCTACGACCTGGAACGTCTGAACGGACGCATTGCGCTGGGTAGGGCCAACGCCAGAGACCTTTTGGCACTCAAAATCTCTATTTTAAGACTCCCTTTCATCAAGGAAATCTTGGAAAACTCAACAAGCACGCTCTTGTCAGAAATCGCCACCAGATTAGACAACCTTCAAGATATCGCGCGTTTAATAGATGAGGCAATACATGAAGACCCGCCAGTCCTGGTCAAAGATGGCGGCATTATCAAAGAAGGATATGATGCTGAGTTGGACAAATTGATTTCTTTGAGCCGGGACGGAAAAAGTTGGATTACAGATTTTGCTGCCTCTGAGCGGGAAAGGACCGGCATATCGAGCCTGAAGGTGGGGTTTAACAGAGTTTTTGGATATTATATCGAAATAACCAAGAAAAATTTGCATCTTGTACCTACTGATTATGTCAGAAAGCAGACCCTTGTTAATGGTGAGCGCTATATCACCGAATCCTTAAAGACCATGGAAGAGCAGGTGCTGGGCGCAGAAGAAAAGAGGGTCGTATTAGAATTCGAGATTTTTGACCGGATACGCAAAAAGGTGGCACATGAGAATCAGCGTATAAAAGAAACGGCTGAATTTATTGCAAAAATTGATGTAATAGCAGGGTTGGCCGAGACAGCCGAAATGAATAATTATACCTGCCCGGAAATAAATGATAGTACTGGTATGGACATTGTAGATGGCCGGCATCCTGTTATCGAGCAAACTGTCAAAGATGAAGATTTTGTACCAAATGATATACATCTGGATTCCGGGAAACAGCAGATGTTAATCATTACCGGGCCTAATATGGCAGGGAAATCCACAATTCTCAGGCAGACCGCTTTGACAGTGCTTATGGCTCAAATGGGAAGCTTTGTCCCGGCTTCTAAAGCGGTCATTGGTATTGTGGATCGTATCTTTACACGGGTTGGGGCTTCGGATGATCTTGCCAGGGGGCAGAGCACTTTCATGGTGGAGATGAACGAAACAGCAAATATCATGCGCCATGCAACACCGAGAAGCCTGGTTATCCTGGATGAGATTGGGCGCGGGACGAGTACATATGATGGCTTGAGCATCGCCTGGGCAGTAGCAGAGGCGTTGCACGACAGGGGTGGGAAGGGAGTGCGGACCCTTTTTGCAACTCATTATCATGAACTTACAGACCTGGTTGCATCCAAACAGCGGGTGAAAAATTTTAACATAGCGGTCCGGGAGTGGAATGACAGGATTATTTTTTTAAGAAAGATCGTTCCAGGCGGAACAAGCCGGAGCTATGGAATACAAGTGGCACGGATTGCCGGTTTACCCGAAAAAATTTTGTTACGGGCTAAGGAAATACTCCATAACCTGGAGGGAACTGAACTGAATGATGTGGGAAAACCTCGTCTGGCAAAGAGTTCTTCTGAGAAGGATGACGGTGGCACTGTGCAACTAAGCCTTTTCATGCCTCAGGATCGGAAGTTGCGAGAATGGATTTCGGGATTGGATATTTCCAGCATGACCCCGCTGGAGGCCTTGACTGAGCTCAATAATTTGAAGGAATATGTGGGGATAGGCATATGACCTTCGCGATTTTTGAGGTTATTCATCTAAGATTGATGGATTCGTAAAAAGTTTCACAATCCCTAAATTCCTCAATCCATGTAAAAAGCCCAAATTTATATTTTTTACGCCTATAACTGTTTAATATTTCAATATGTGAATTATTGTTTTTGTGCATTTTGTGCCTTTTTGCGGCTATATTAAGATCAACTATGAAAATTAATTGCATTTTACTGGTGATTATACTGATTCTTTTGTCCACTTCCTTTCCTAGTGGATCTGAAGTCCTCGCTAAAATTCCCAAAAAACCCGCCTTGCTCTTGAAAGAGGCTGACCAGTGTCGTAAATCTTTGTACGGCTCGGCTAAAAAGAAAAAATATCGTCAAAATTGGTCAAAGTGTATTCACCAATATGAAAAGATATACAATCGTTACGCCAAAAGTGATGAAGCGCCCTGGGCCTTATATCATACTGCCAGCCTTTTTACCTGGCTTTACACTTACTCCGGAAAATCTCAAGACCTGGATCAAGCCCTTCTTTTGTATAGGCGATTGACAGACGAATACAAAGGCCATCGATTAAGTGATGACGCCCAATATAAAATCGGGGAAATCTTTTACAAATACAAAAAAGATCCCACCCACGCCTACGTGGAATTCTTGAAAGTGGATATCAAATATCCTTCTGGAGATATGCGGCCAAAGGCAAAAAAGATGCTGGATCAATTGGCTGCAGTTTTAAGCGAAAAAGACAATCACAGAGAACGTGCGGGAGAAAAACGCACATCCGTTGCGGTGAAGGATATCAGGTATTGGTCAACACCTAATTACACCCGGGTGGTCATCGACCTTGACGGTCCCGTTAAGTATAAACACCACCTCCTCAAAGCAGACCCAGATCTCAGAAAACCCCGAAGACTCTATCTGGATCTTGAAAATTCCCATGTTACCTCCAAGATTGAAAGGCCTGTACCTATTAAAGACGGTCTGCTTCGGAGGGCCAGGGCAGGTCAATACACGAAAGATAGCGTGAGAGTCGTACTTGATGCCGAAAGTATCGGGGGTTATAAGGTTTTCCATCTTTACGACCCATTCCGGATTGTGCTGGACGTACGGAGGACTGAAAAGAAGAATGCCGGGGCTAAACCCAGAGTGGCCGGGAAAAAAAGAACCATAAGAAGAGGTGTCAGGAGGGCTGAAGTTCCCAAAGGCTCTATGTCACTTGCCAGACAACTTGGGTTGAATGTCAAAAGAATTGTGATCGACCCCGGACACGGGGGCAAAGATCCGGGCTGTAATGCCCGTGGGGGAGTGAAAGAAAAGAATATTGTTCTGAGTATCGCCAGAATTCTGAAAAAAAAGATCAAACAGGAGATTGGATGCGAGGTCTTTCTCACCCGGAACAGAGACGTTTTCCTGCCACTGGAACGCAGAACCGCCATTGCCAATATGAAAAAGGCAGACCTGTTTATATCTCTTCACGTTAACGCCCACAGAAATAGAAAAATCTCCGGGTTGGAAACTTATTTCCTCAATATGGCAACGGATGAGAGGTCGGTAATGGTGGCGGCAAGAGAAAATGCTACTTCTGAAAAGAATATAAGCGATCTCCAGACGATTTTGAACGACCTTATGCTCAACACAAAAATAACCGAATCGAGTCGCCTGGCTCATAATGTGCAGAAGGGAATGGTATCCCGGGTCAGAAGCAAATATACACGGACCAAGAGCCTCGGTGTAAAGCAGGCCCCTTTCTATGTGTTGATTGGCGCTCAGATGCCCTCTGTTCTGGTTGAGACTGGTTTTCTTACCAATCGCACAGAAAGAAAGAGGCTCCTAACCAGAAAATACCAGGAAAGTGTTGCTGAAGGAATATGCGCAGGCATAAAGACCTATATCAAGAGCATTGATCAAAATTATAAGGGAGGGTAAAGAATTTTCGATTGACTATTGACGATTATTGATTTGTAGGTTCTCAAGAAGTTCGGGTGGAGTTTATCCCTGGCCCAGACCTGATTAGCAATTTATATGTTTTACAACTCCAGCTTTGTAAATATTGCAGCGATAAGAGCTGCGTCCCGTGATGTCGCACCTCCCGATCCCGTCCCGGTCTCGGGACGGGGAGGGCGGCCGTAAGGATTTTATAAAAGGCTCACGCCCCCCCGCCATCGCCTGGCACTGGCGGGCAGGCCTAAACTCCGAAAGGATGTACGGCCATTCCGCCTACTTCCCCCTTTTGTAAAGGGGGATTGAGGGGGATTTTTCTAGTTCATCCCGGATTTATTGAGAAGTTATATTCCCGAGACGTCCAATAGGTATTGGTCAATAGTCAAT
>MVDB01000162.1 GCA_002050025.1 Desulfobacteraceae bacterium 4484_190.2 | reverse complement strand
AAATATGATGCAAAACATTAATAATATTTTTCTGCTCATTTGACTCAAACCGCCACGCTCCTCCCGATAATTTTTTCTGTAATCTGATCCACCAGTTTTTCTGCCTCAGCTTTGAATGACACACGAACCTTAGTCATCTCATCAGCGATTTCCGAGTCAATTTTCTGTCTCGTGGATATCATGCTGTTTTCAGCCACGCTTACAAGTTTATCAGCCTCTTTCATCGCCTCATTTTTAAGCTCAGTTCTCTCATGACTTGCTTTGATCTTTGCTGATTTTTCCTGTTCCAGGATTTCAGTTATCAAATTTTGCGTTTTAGATTCTATATCTTCTATTTCCTTTTTTCCCCTGGCAAGATGATCATTTCTTTTTTGAATGATATTCAATAACGGCTTAAACAACAAATAATTCAAGATAACCGTAATAATCAAAAAATTTAAGGTTTGAATCAGGATAGTTCCATTTATGTTTATCATAATATGCTATCACCTTGACTTGTCTAAACCACGAAAAGGAGCAGTAATGCCACTACCAGTGCGTAAATACCTGTAGATTCTGAAACAGCCTGGCCAACCAGCATGGTTCTTGTTAAAAGACCTGCCTCTTCAGGTTTTCGACCAACCGCCTCACAAGCCTTGCCTGCTGCAAAACCTTCGCCCACTCCCGGACCTATAGCGCCTAAACCCATGGCGAGACCAGCGCCCAAAAAAGCCAAACCTTTGATGAAATCAGGACCTGAAATTTCCATTTTTATCCTCCTAACGAAAAATAAATAAAATAATACTAATTAACTAAACGACCATAATTAATAATAACGCCACGATTAAAGCATAAATTCCTGTTGATTCAGCTATTGCCTGACCAACCAGCATGGTTCTTGTAACCTTAGATACCTGTTCAGGATTTCTCGCTACTGCAGTTACTGCGAAACTGCCTGTCAAACCTTCGCCGATACCAGGACCAATACCTCCAAATCCCGTAGAAAGACCGGCGCCTAATAGTGCAAATGACCTCGAAATATCCGCGCTTTCAGGAAAACCTATGAAAAGCAGCATAAGACTGACAAGAAAACCGTAAATAGCAGTAGATTGAGTAATAGATGCACCAATCAGCATTAGTGAATTAATAGCGCTTTTTGCGGCCGGCTGACGTCCGATTCCTTCGCATGCAGTCGCGGATACAAAGCCGGAACCGATACCGGAACCAATGGCTGAAAGACCCATTCCAAGGCCTGAGCCCAAAAATGCCCACGCTGCCAAAAGAGGCTTGCCGACCGGATTTGTAAAAAACATCAACATCGCCACTACCAAAGCAAAAATGGCAGCAGATTCAGCAACAGCCTGGCCAACCAGCATTGTTTTTAAGATTTCACCTGCCAGCTCCGGCCTGTAGGAAAGTGTTTCGTTGGCCTTGCCTGCGGTAAGTCCTTCTCCAATAGCCGAACCTATTGCCCCCAAACCAATGGCCAAACCTGCTCCGACTAACGAACATGCTTTAACATATGAAAAAACATCCAACATTTACTTATTTAACCTGCAATGAAATATAGACTAGGGTTAGCATTGTAAAAACAAAGGCTTGTATACTTCCTACAAAAATTCCAAAAAACATGATCAAAAAGGGAGGAAGAATTAAACTGTAAACGAGATGAGAAACTACTATTATTATAATAGCGCCTCCCATTATATTACCGTATAACCTGAATGAAATAGAAACAACTTTTGCTAATTCACCGATAATATTCAGGGGAGCCATAAAGAAAATAGGATCACAATACTCTTTGGCATATTTTATAAAACCTTTTGTCTTGATCCCTGAATAATGGGCAATTAAAAAGCCAAGTATTCCGAGGGAAAGCGGCGTATTCAAGTCTTTAGTAGGTTCCGAAAGCTTAGGGATAATACCAAGCCAGTTACATAAAAGCAAAAACATAAAAAGACTGCAGATGATGGGGAAATACTTTTTTGTCATATCTTCATCAAGCGCATCCTTAGTAAGATCATAAAAAGCAGTGACCAATAACTCACCGACTACCTGGAACGGATTAGGAATAAAGCTGACTTTTCTTGTGGCTAAAAAACCAAAAACAATTAATAAACCCATGACGATCCATGTCATAATTATTGTTTCAGTATTAAAATCCACGTTAAAATTAAATAAACGTAATGTAAATTGAGGGATATTGCTAAAATCTTCCATGTTCAGGAACCTGTCTAAACCTTTCGTATCGAGGGAATACGATTGATAACTAATTGATTAAAAATGATAATAACCTGGACAGTAAAAAGACCGGCTGCAGCAGCATAAAAATTTAACGAATCATTTTTTAATGAAACAACTAAGGGTATTGCAAGTAAAGCATATCTAATGGTTATCGATAAAAATGCAAATGAGCCGGTCTTAAATCGAGTTCTGCCTAATATAAAGGGATTCAAGAAAGCAATCAAGCCAAAATTGATAACGCTGAAAATGGAAGCAAGCAAAAAGCCCTTTCCAACAGACTTAAAACCAAAAGCAATGAAGATTACAGACACAATAATTGCAACGAACATGGCCTGTGATGAATATTTTTTTAGTATCTGCCTGTCTTTATCCATTTCATTCTTGTTCGCATTTACAGGCCCGGGGCTCTACGCAAAAATGTTCTGGCATCAAAAAACGCCCAAAATCCGGGTTTATTTTCAAAACCAATTTTTTCAGACGGTTATCAAGCCTTCAGATGTTTGAGAGAAATATTTGAACCTGAGAACAGTTATGCAATTACAAATCCCTTTTGTTTATATCTTTTTTGCTTTTTATATTAACAACATTTCCTATTTGCCGGTAAACTGTGACACCGCCTCCAACAATTCCCAACAGAATAAAAATTATTGAAAATAGTCCACGAAAACCGAGCCATTTATCCAGCAAAAGGCCAATAGCGAGACAAAAAAGAATTGACCCCGCCATGGTTAAACCCACCTGGGTTACAATGGCTATATCATCCAGCCATCTTTTATCTTTCTTCAAATTTATAAATGTTAACTTGAATTTCAATTTATATACTTAACTGGCAGGTATCTATAAATCAAGAGATGCCATCTGTCAATGGTAAAAAATAATTTTTATTAATATTACAATAAAGAAAAATCTTAATCATTCAGCCACCGATTCATACAGATAAACGCAGACAGGTTTAAATACAAAGAAATCACGTAACCGTTCAGGGGTTTAAAGGTTGAAGGTTGAACGATTATGAAATCACAAATATTATTCTTGGAATTTTTTATGAAGCATATAGTGAGCATAACGCAGAGTTTGGGAAAAAGGGTATTTCCGGACAGCCTCCCGGTAAATTTACAGAATTATCCTTGAATTCAAATGAAAATGCAACCATACTGTTTCATACCTCGTTAATTTCTTTGAAAATGCGCCAGTTCTTTGGCATTCTTCATAAGACAGCCAAAAGTATAAGAACGTAGTCTTTGGGGTTAGTTTTTAACTTCAGCCAATTTTCAAAATAAAGATGAACGTCCAACATTGAACACTCAGCGTTGAACACCTGAACCCTGTAAACCCCTAAACGGTTACAAATTATCTTTACAGGTAATTCACATAATGATTTATGAAGCTCAGTAAATATAGCAGGATCAAGTGGGAAATAGCCTTAAACCTCAAAAAAAGCGGGGCTTATCAGGAAGCTGAAAAGGAATTAAAGGAAGCCCTTGAGGAAGATCCTGATAATTTTCTTCTCAATGCGAGTCTTGCTGAACTCTACCTGAGACAAGGAAAGTCAACGGAAGCAAAGATCCTGGCTGAATCCATACTTATACTCTCCCCCTCTTATTCTCAGGCCCTGTATGTCATAGGTGAAATTTTATTCAAGGAAAAGAAGTTTGAGGAGGCCCTTCAGTATTTCAAGCAGGCATCCCAAAAAGATCACAGGCCCTATCCGGTACTGAGAATGGCAATAACACTCAGGAAAATGAATCGTCTTCAGGATGCCCTTGATGCCGTAAACTCCGTTCTCGCAGATGAGAGAGAGAACTTGCGTTTTTTAAAAGAAAAGGCCCTGATTCTTAACAGGATGAAACGTTTTGACAAGGCCCTTGGCATCTATGAAAATGTCAGGCAACTTGATCCGAAAGACAATTTTGTACGCAAAGAGATCATCAGATTAAAAGGAAGAAAACAACCTGATCTAAAAGTAATAAATGAACTAAAAAAAGTGGTAACAATATCTTCGGGAAAAGATGATCCTCAGTTACATGGGCTTTTAGGGGAAAAACTTAAGAAGGCAGGCAAATTTAATGAGGCTGCATCTGAATTCCGCAACGCCTCCCGTCTTGATCCTGATAATCAATACTTTTTGAGACATGAAGGTTTTTGTTATTATAAGCTTGGCAAGGATGAAGAAGCCCTGCGAACTCTTGGCAGGGTATACAAAAAGGACCCTGATGATTATATCGTCAGATCAACTCTTAAAAAAATTTATACCACAAAGAAAGATATTGATGGTTTTATTAAATTTCTTGAGGAAGTACTTAAGTCTCATCCAAATAACGTAAAACTTATAGGAAGCTTGAAAAAATTAAAAAAAGATCAGAGCATTGCCAATCAATAAAAAACAGGACAAACCGTCCACGGTTATCGGTTTGCAGTTAACGCCTGCTTGGGGATGTTATTTCGTCCTCGTCTCTAATCCACCCTGCAAACTTACATTACTATCTTGAACCGCAGGGTGGATTAAGGAGCGTAAGCGACGAATCCACCAAAATAACTTTATTGTAAGGCATGTTCCCCGAGCGCAGCTTGTAACCGTGAACGGGTGCAAACACGGAAAGATCAACAAAGACTGCGGAGCAAAAAGAGCATACGCATTGAATAAGACCTCAATCCGAAAGGTACCTGACAAGACCCAGGGTAAAAATATGGTGTCATTTCGATCACAGTTAGGGCCTCTCCTTTTTTTGACTGTGATATTTTTCCTGAATTTCAGCGCCAGGATCACCATGGCCCCCCTGATGCCTGCCATAGAAAAAGATCTTGGACTTAGTCATGGAGAGGCAGGCTCCCTCTTTCTCCTGATATCTTCAGGTTACTTTATAACTCTCATAGGATCAGGGTTCTTATCCTCCCGCCTGATGCATAAAAAGACCATCGTTATCTCTGCAGCCACTGTTGGAGCGGCCTTATTATATGTCGCCATGAGCAATAGTCTGTGGGGTATTCGTTCGGGCCTTCTCATGCTTGGAATGGGTGCAGGACTTTACCTGCCTTCCGGTATCGCCACT
>MVDB01000161.1 GCA_002050025.1 Desulfobacteraceae bacterium 4484_190.2 | reverse complement strand
GGGGTCTTGGTGAGGAAGATCAATGTAACGGCTTTGAATGGCTACTTCCTGATTAATAACGGCCTCTCTAAGAGGAAGTTCTTGGAGCATCTTCCTTATACGCTTCTTTTGGTCACCTTTTAGCGCAAGCCGGCCTTTTTCTGCAAGCAAAAGTATTTCCCAGACACTGATAGGGGAAAACCAGAGCCCAATCCTTTTCGTCCGAGGCAGGAGAAACAATATCCCCTGTAATTTTGATGGTGTCTTTAAGACAACCAAGCCATGACTTGGGCTTTGGCGGTGGCGGAGTGACCAGTGCAATGGGTTCGTTCTTTCGTGTAACCAGGAGGGGTTGTCCTGTTTTTTTGACCGTGTCCAAAAGGTGTAGACAGGTCGCTTTGAATTTTGAAATTGGGATTTTTTCCATCGTTAAATATCTCCATTCTCAAACAAATATAATCAACCATGGTCAATGACTATGGCCAATTAAATTCTTCTCATTTTATCAGCTCCCGTGGGTGAAGGAGGTTAAATCGAAAATTGGGCGTCCTTTTAAAAGCATGTGAATTATTTAACATGATAAATCTTGACCGATATTTTTTTTTGTGATAGGGAAGGCAGCAATGAAAAACATCTGATATTTTGGCTGTTTGAATGTGAACGCGGGTCTTTTTCAAAACCGCAAAAAAAACTATTTTAAAGGAGGATTGGATACATGGCGTACAATGCAGTAGAAATGGCCGATTGGCAGATTTCCGAGGCAGCGGAGGGTAACATGCCGACGCCGGATGAATGGAGAGAGAAATTAGGCCTTGAAAAACAGGAAGTCCTTGCAATGGGGAGGCTGGCCAAACTTGATTTTTTGAAAATCATTGACCGCTTGAAAGACAAACCAGATGGGAAATACATTGAGGTGACCGCTATCACGCCGACCCCATTGGGAGAAGGGAAAAGTACTACATCATGCGGTCTTATGGAAGGAATGGGCAAACTTGGCCTGAATGTGGGTGGTGCCCTCAGGCAGCCCTCTGGCGGTCCCACCATGAACATCAAGGGGACTGCGGCCGGAGGTGGTAATTCCCTTTTAATCCCCATGACCGAGTTTTCTCTTGGCCTTACCGGTGATATCAATGACATCATGAATGCCCATAACCTGGCCATGGTGGCCCTGACTGCCCGCATGCAGCATGAACGTAATTACAATGACGAGCAACTGAAGAGGCTCACCGGCATGCGACGTCTCAATATCGATCCCACCCGCGTTGAATTGGGCTGGATCATCGATTTTTGCGCCCAGTCTCTGAGAAATATCATCATCGGTATTGGCGGCCGTATGGATGGCTTCACAATGCAGTCCAAGTTTGGCATTGCCGTGGGTTCCGAGCTTATGGCCATCCTTTCTATTATCACGGATCTTGCAGACCTGAGAAAGCGTCTTGATAATATTACCGTGGCCTTTGATAAGGCCGGCAACCCCGTGACTACAGGTGACCTTGAGGCCGGCGGTGCAATGACCGCATGGATGCGCAATACCATCAATCCTACGCTCATGTGCACGGCAGAATATCAGCCCTGTATGGTGCATGCCGGGCCTTTTGCCAACATCGCTGTGGGTCAATCCTCAATTATCGCTGATCGTGTAGGGCTCAAGCTGTTCGATTATCATATTACCGAGAGTGGATTCGGCGCTGACATCGGGTTTGAGAAATTCTGGAATGTCAAATGCAGGAACAGCGGCCTGAAACCCCACGTTTCTGTCCTGACATCTACCATTCGCGCCCTCAAGATGCACGGCGGCGGTCCAAAGGTTGTTGCCGGTCTTCCTCTTGCCGATGAATACACAAAGGAAAACTTGGAGTTGCTGGAAAAGGGCTGCGAGAATATGGTTCACCATATCAACACCATCCGCAAGTCAGGTATTAATCCCGTAGTATGTGTAAATCGTTTCTTTACGGATACCGACGCAGAGGTCGCAGTTGTAAGGAAGGCGGCCGAAGCAGCCGGAGCACGTTGCGCAGAATCCAAACATTGGGAAATGGGTGGTGACGGCGCCATTGAGTTCGCTGAGGCCGTGAAAGAGGCATGTGAGGAGGAGACTAACTTTAAGTTTCTCTATCCCTTAGAGATGAAACTGAGAGAGAGAGTGGAAACAATAGCGAAGACGGTCTATGGGGCGGACGGTGTTTCCTGGACCGCTGATGCCGAGGCCAAGGCCAAGATGCTTGAGGCCGATTCCAAGTATGATGACTTTGCAACCATGATGGTGAAGACCCACCTCAGTCTCACCCACGACGTAACAATCAAGGGAGTTCCAAAAGGGTGGATCCTGCCCATCCAGGATGTGTTGATTTACTCAGGCGCCAAGTTCCTGTGCCCCTGTGCCGGAACAATCAGCCTGATGCCCGGAACCAGTTCCAACCCCGCCTTCAGAAGGGTGGACGTGGATACTGCGACTGGCAAGGTTAGTGGTTTGTTCTGATAAAATTGTAAAGCTAAAAAAGAGGACTGGTTTTCAGTCCTCTTTTTGTAACATCTCAATAAGCCCGGGCATTCCGACCGCTTCCTTCTTTTGCAAAGGGGAATTTTTCTAATAATGCCCGGATTTTTTGAGAACTTATCTCTTTTTTTTGTTCTAAGGAAGTTGCAGCCTTCCACAAAGGACTTTACAGTGTCCCTTTACGCTGGGCTGGGGCCTATCGCGGTGTAGAGTGAGCATCTAAAACAGTCAGAAAAAAGGAACCGTCAGATTTTTTTATCACCTTTAGCCCAAACATTGTGATGGTCTCTGTAAGGGGCCTGCCAAAAAGAAAATCCATCTCACTTAAATCGATGCCCAGCTTTTTTGAGGTAAACGCCCTGATATGATGATCAAATCTTAGCGCTTCCAGAATTCTCCCAACAGCCTCCTCCCCTTCTTGCTCGATCTTCCTTACACACTTATCAAGCTCACTGTAGCTGCATCTCTTATTGTGCTCGTTCATGAGGCCCAGGACTATTTTATCACGGATGATGTCTCTCCTGTGCACTTTGGGCCTGGCATAAACCCGCATGAATTCACTGTCATCCCAGCAGGCAAGTGCCTTACACTGAATGGGCCGGTATTCATATATGGTACATGCCTTTGCCTTTTCATCGTAATAGATACATCCTCGGCTTTTTTCCTTTTCCTTTATCTTAATGATCTCTTTATCGGTTACTATCAGCTCACCACGGATGTTGTCCCTTACAAGCTCTCCCATCCGTATAGTATACAAATTCCCTCTCTCAATAAACCCATCATATACCAAGGAAACATCCGTTATCTGCAAGGTGGGGCTCGATTCGAGGCAGCACTCACCGCATCGTATACAATGTGTCCTTGAACTGGTAACTTCGTTATCCATATTAATATCTTTTAGACAGGATGAACCCCGCCATGCGCGGGGCAGGCATGGAATGACAGGATAAGTCTCTTTATCTTGTTGATCTTATTTTTAATCCTGATACCTATTGCAAGCTAAAATGAAAGGGGTATACTTCTCTTTTCTCAAAAACTGTTTATTGCAGAGCCAGAAGTTAAGTATCTAACCTATTGGGGTTCCTATGAATACAAGGAGATCAGCCAATACAGGAGTCAGTGCCACAAGTTATTGAGTCCCCATGTTTAAAGGACCTCAATTAAACTGAAAATATGAATCGCAATATTTTTCTCTTTGGCACTTTAGATTACTTTAGTCCCGATTCAGTCGGGATTTAGGCACTTCGTTTTTTGATTAACTGGATTTATTTCCTGTCTATCCTGTTATCCTGTCAATTTCTTATCCAATGGTATTGCGATCCCCGTTACTTCAGTCCTGCAATGGCCTGGGCGATGTTGTAACAGAAGTCCCCTATCTTTTCAAAGGCCGTGAGCGTATCCACAAAAAGCAGCCCCGGATCGACCGCGCAGGCAGCGCTTTGGAGGCGCATAATGTGATTGCTTTTCATCTCCTCTCTCATGCGGTCAATGTTATCCTCCAATTTCTGGGCCAGTGCCATGATTTCCTTGTCCTCTGTCCTGATGCCTTCAACAACAACATCCAAAATCCTCCGAACCTCGGTGGATATCAGCCCATGATCGCGTACCGCTCCTTCAGAAAAATGCAGATTCTCTTCAATAATCTCTTCGCTCAATTGTGCGATGTTTTCTATGGAGTCGCCGATTCTCTCCAGGTTGTTGGCCATCCGCATTAAGGAGGTTATTTCTTTGGATTCTTCCGGACTGATACGTTTCTGGACCACGTGAACGAGAAACTGGGTAATTTCTCTTAAAAGATTGTCAAGGTCATCTTCCCTTTTTCTCCATTTGGATAGCTCCTTGAGTTTCCTTTCTTTGAAGGACTTTATGACGTCGTCATACATGACCTGAACAGCCTCACCCATTCTTACAATCTCTGCTCTCGCCTGCCCGATGGCTGCAGAAGGCATATCAATAAATTTGGTATCCAGGTACTTAATGTGGCGGAATTCTTCGACCTCTTGTTCTTTTTTATTGCCTGGTGTAACCCAGATGGCCACCTTTACTAAGTACGGTAAGACAAGGAGAAAAAACAGGGCATTGACCACATTGAACATGGTGTGGGAATTGGCAATATACCTGGCAGTGTTGGGCTTTTCTCCACCGATCATAAGATCTGGAGGTCCTGAGCCAAAAAAGGAAGTGGTGAGCCATTCTACCAGTTGTAAAAACAGAGGAAAACAGAAAATGATTAAAAGAACTCCAATGACATTAAAAAGAGTATGAGCATTTGCAGTCCTGCGTGCATTAACATTTGTCCCCATACTGGCCAGCTGCGCTGTGATGGTGGTTCCAATATTCTCCCCGAGAATCAACGCGACACTGGCTTCAAAGGTCAACAGGCCCTGCATGGCAAGGGCCATGGTGATTCCCACGGTGGCGCTTGAACTTTGAAGAATCATGGTGAGAATGCTTCCTGCCAGGACGCACAGCAGCGTGCCACCCAAGTTATCTGCATTGAAGCTGGTAAAAAATGAGATAAAAACTGGATCATTCTTCAAGGGTGAAAAGCCCGCTTTCATGGTGGCCAGACCGAAAAAGACCAGGCCAAAACCCAGGAGGACATCTCCCGCATATATCCATTTCCGACGACCAAGAAAAAATTTCAGGATAACCCCTGCGGCAATTGCAGGCAGGGCGTATTCCGTGATATTAAAGGCAATTAGCTGGGCTGTTATAGTAGTCCCGACATTGGCACCCAGTATGACCCCTATGGCCTGTGTGAGTGTCATTAAACCGGCATCCACAAAGCTTACCAGCATCACTGTGGTGGCGCTTGAACTCTGGATAACACTCGTGACAATGGCCCCAACGCCACAGCCAACAAAGCGGTTATTGGATACCATTGCCAGTATCTGTCGCATCTTTTTACCGGCGACTTTTTGAAGCCCCTCCGACATGATCTTCATGCCGAAAAGGAAAAGTCCAAGGCCGCCGAGAGATTGAAA
>MVDB01000160.1 GCA_002050025.1 Desulfobacteraceae bacterium 4484_190.2 | reverse complement strand
GAGATGGCGCTTATTTCCACTTTTCTCACTTACATGGTCCTTGAATACTACGGCTTCCCATTTTATGTGGCATTTCCCGGGGCGCTTGTCTTTGCCGTAATCCTGGGTTTTGTTTTGGAGTTTGGTGTCTTGAGACGGGCGAAAGAACCAAACATACTCGGCATGATCATTATCACTATTGGTCTGGAGATGATCTTAATGGGTTTTGTTTCCTGGAAATTCGGGGCTGACCCCAAGACCATGCCATTTCCCATTTCTCCCTATGACAGTGTTACTCTTGGAGGGTTATTTGTCAGCTCTCTGGAGGTTCTTACCTTTGTTGTGACACTCACTGTCATGATGATCCTTTTCCTGTTCCTCAAGTACTCCAAACTGGGGGTGGCAATGAAGGCCACACAGCAAAATCAGGTGGCCGCCCGGTTACAGGGAATTCGGACCAATCGTATCCTTATGATCACCTGGGGGATTTCCTCTCTGGTTGGGTGTTTGGCAGGGCTTCTCATTTCGCCAACGACTATGCAACCTTTTATGATGTGGAATCCCATGCTCAAGGGGTTTGCCGGGGCCGTAATGGGGGGGATGACTTCGCTTCCCGGTTCAGTGTTCGGCGCTTATGCCATCGGTATTATTGAGAATCTTTTTGGGGGCTATGTGTCAATCGAATTCAAATCGGTTGTTGCCGTGTAAGGATCGAAAATCGTTAACCTTAAACTAAAGGAGGAGGCTATGAAAAAGAGAGGTTTTTTGGTTTTGTTGTCAGTGTTGTTTATTGTCTTGGGTTTTGGCTTTAGCGCCATTGCAGAAGAGGGCGTCACGGACACGGAGATCCATATCGGGCAATGGGGGCCCCAGACCGGTCCGGCGGCCCCGTGGGGTTCCGTGGCCCGGGGAACGGATGGGCTTTTTAAGATGATCAACGCAGATGGGGGTATCCATGGTCGAAAGCTTATCCACCATATGTTTGATGATGGTTATAATCCGGCCAAAACTAAGGCCGGCGTGAAACAACTTCAGGAAGGTATAGGAATGTTTGCATGGGTATCCGGTGTTGGCACTTCGCCCGGTCTTGCGGTCGAGAGTTATCTCATGGACAGGAAGATTCCCTGGATCGGACCTTCTGCAGGATCCCTTAACTGGATCACACCTCCACAGAAATATCTTTTTGCTGTTTATCCCTTGTATTATATCGAAGCGAAGGCCCTTTGCGAATACGCGGTGAAAAAAATGGGGAAAAAGCGCATCGCCATTGCTTATCAGAATGATGATTACGGGAAGAACGGTGTCAAAGGTGCTGCAATAGAATTGGCCAAGCACGGCCTGAAGCTGGTAGCAGAGATTCCTGTGGAAATGGCAGATACTGACATGAAGCCCCATGTCATGTTATTGAAAAAGGCCAAGGCAGATGCAGTCCTTTTGTGGGTTACGCCCACCCACGCTGTTCGTATAGTCGGGACAAGTAAGGCCATGCAGTTCGCGCCCCAATGGTTGAGCACAAGCACCTGTTCGGATTTTCCCCTAATGTACAAGATCAGCAAGGGCCTGTGGCAGGGTGTAGTTGCTGCCACTTTTGGTGAACTCCCTGATTCTGACAACGCTCTGATGCAGAAATACAAAAAAGACGCATACGGGAAGTTTGCTGCAAAGGGTGAAAGGTGGGGCCTTTTCTACTATGCTGGTATTTTGTTTGCCGAACCTTTTGTGGAGGGCCTCAAAAGATGCGGCCGGGATCTCACAAGGGAACGTCTTGTAAAAGAGATAGAAGGTATCAGGAACTTGAGAGGGATTGGGCCAAAGATCAGCTACAAGCCCCTTGACCTTAATGACCCATATGGGTCCAGACAGGGTGGAAAAGAAACCTTCCTTGTTCAGTGCCTGGAAGGCGGGAAATACAAAAAATTGACTGACTGGATGGAAGTTGAGTATCCGTAAGAGAACAAAGACGTTATATCTGGAGGTTGGGAAGTGCTTCTCTTTTTCAACCTCCAGAAGATATCAACTTTTAGGTTATATTCAAATTCTTGGTGTTTCGTAACTACCAGGTTCAAAGTTCAAAGGTTCAAGGTTAACTGATGAAAACTGCACGGTTTTTATATTGAGGAGTGGCACATTGTGCGTAACTGCTGCCGTTCAATGGTTCACCCGCCTGCCATGCGAGCCCTGAGATATGTGGAAAGAACAGATTATTGGGGATGTCTGGAGTATAGTTGAAGAAAAAATATAAGTTAAAGCACGAGCGGGCAGGTCAACTATGTCAAGCAATATGAAAAATGTGCCCCCGTCGCTCGAAGATGCCGTTTGCAGTGCGGCGAGGCTAAATCCCGCGTTTCGCGGGACTCAACACCAACCTACGAAATTGTTGAGCTTTTACTTGACGAAATGGGGTAATTCCATTTGACTTTTTTCAAAGTTGACGACCTGTCTATGTCATTTGGAGGTCTGGAGGCCCTCAAAGACATAACCTTTGAGGTCCGGAAGGGCGCTATTTTCTCCATTATTGGCCCAAACGGCGCGGGGAAAACCACCCTTTTTAATTGTATCAACGGGATTTATCGCCCTGGTACCGGGCGAATTATTTTCAAGGACAGGGAGATCCAGGGCAAAAAGCCTTATCGAATTGCGAGGCGGGGCATCGCCCGTACATTCCAGAATATCGAACTGTTTACGTATATGAATACGATGGAGAACCTGATGCTGGGGCGCCATACCTTTATGAAGACGGGCCTTTTCAGGGGAGCATTGATGTGGGGAAAGCGCTCTTTTGCAGGCCGTGAAGAAGTCGCTCACCGAGAAAAAGTGGAAAAAATAATTGATCTCCTGGATTTGCAATCGGTGAGAGGCAAGCTGGTGGGAGGACTCCCGTACGGTACTCAGAAACAGGTGGAACTGGGCAGAGCCCTGGCGCTTGAGCCAGACTTGCTTCTGCTTGATGAGCCGTCTGCAGGTATGAATTCTGAAGAAAAGCAGGATATGATATTCTGGGTCAAGGATATTCAGGATGACTTGGGGGTTACTATACTGCTGATTGAACATGATATGAAGATGGTTATGGATATCTCAGACCGTGTCCTGGCTATCAATTTCGGCAAATCCATCATAGAAGGAACGCCTTCCGAAGTCCAGCAGCACCCTGAGGTCCTGAAGGCGTACCTTGGAGAGGATGAAGACTTTGGGCACGCTGCTTGAGATAAAGAACATAGAGACTTTCTATGTCTTGATATATGCCTTGCGGGGCGTGTCACTCACAGTGGATGAAGGCACTATCACCGCTATTCTTGGAAATAACGGGGCAGGGAAATCTACTATTTTGAAGACTGTGATGGGCCTTTTGGATGATCAGCCGGATAAAGGTACCATTGAATTCATGGGCAAGCGCATTGATGGCAAAGATACTGAAGTAATCGTGAGAATGGGCCTTTCATATGTGCCTGAAGGGAGGGAGGTCTTTGAAGAACTCAGTGTCAGGGAAAACCTTCTCATGGGAGCGTATATAAGAAAAGATCGGGCAGCGATTAAAAAAGACTTTGAACAAATATACCAATATTTCCCTGTCCTTGAGCAGAGAGAAGGCCAGTGGGCCGGGACCCTTTCAGGGGGGGAACAGCAGATGTTAGCAATTGGCCGGGCATTAATGAACCGGCCGAAACTTCTTTTTCTCGATGAACCGTCCCTGGGCCTTTCTCCTCTTTTGGTTAGAGAGATCTTCAGCATCATTAAGACTATTAATGACGCGGGTGTAACCATTCTGTTGGTAGAGCAGAACGCCCGCATGGCCTTGAGTATTTCCGATGTTGGATTTATATTGGAGAATGGTCGGTTTGTAATGAAGGGAAAATCCAGCGAACTTATGGAAGACAAGGATGTAAGGGAGTTTTATATGGGGATTAAATCCGAAGAATCTGCAAAGGGGTACCAACGCTGGAAGAGGAAAAAGAGGTGGAGATAAAATTGCTTCACAATTTTATATAATCCCGCCTACTGGCAGGACTTTGCCGCTGAAAAATAAAAAAATGGGTACAGAAAAGTATTCTGTTGTAGTTGATCTACTTCGTGATTGGTTATGCAAGAAAATGTGAAAATAACATCAGAAACAGCTCTTGATACAGTCCCACGGCTTTTTAGACAGACTGCCGAAAAAAAAGGCGAACGGGTGGCCATGCGCAAAAAAGAGTACGGCCTCTGGCATGATATTACGTGGAACGACTATTACGCTCAGGCGAAATATGTGGGCTCGGCCCTTATATCCATGGGGCTTGAAAAGGGAGATTGTGTATCCATTATCGGGGATAATTGTCCCGAATGGGTGATTATAGATATGGGTGTCCAATGTGCAGGCGGAGTCGCGGTTGGCGTTTACTCCACCAATGCCTGGCCCCAGGTGGAGTATGTGGTAGAAAATTCTGAATCCATGTTTTTCTTTGTAGAAAACGAGGAGCAGCTTGATAAATGGCTCAACTTCAAGGATAAGGCGCCCCAGTTGAAAAAAGTCATTGTGTGGGATTTGGAGGGTCTCAGAAACTTCAATGATCCCATGGTCATGACCTATGAGGAATTCCTCGATGTGGGGCGGGAGGTCTTTGAACGAGAGCCTGAACTTATTGAAAAACGAATTGATGATGTTGAATCAGATGATATTTCTATGCTGATTTACACATCAGGTACGACCGGACCGCCCAAGGGAGCCATGTTGACCCACAGAAACATGACATGGATGGGGGATGCCATAACCAAGGATAACCCAATGTATGAAACAGATGAGGTCATGTCATTCCTTCCCCTGTGCCATATATTTGAGCAACTATTTACAGTATTTGGTCAACTCACACACGGTTATACAGTCAACTTCATAGAAAACATGGACACGGTAACAGACAATATGAGGGAAGTATCCCCAACAGTAGGATATGCAGTTCCTCGCATATGGGAGAAATACCTCTCTGCTGTTTATATCAGGATGTCGGACGCCACCTGGTTCAAAAAACTTGTTTTTGGCCTTGCCCTCAAAATAGGAAAACAGCGGGCAACCCTGAGGATGAATTTCAAGCCGGTCCCATTCTATATTGAGGGTCTATATCAACTTGCCTATCTTGCGGTCTTTAGAAAGCTAAAAGAAAGGCTTGGATTTGATCGGATGAGGATGGCCTATTCAGGCGCTGCTCCCATATCGCCGGATGTGCTCCATTTTTTTCAGTCTATCGGCGTCAACCTCATGGAAGGCTACGGCCAGACAGAAGGCACTGGGGTTACTTGTGTTTCCAGGGCAGGAAAGGTGAAATTCGGGACAGTGGGTCCACCCATTTCCGGAACAGAAGTAAAGATCGCTGAAGATGGCGAGATATTAGTAAGATCTCCCAGCATATTCAAAGGGTACTACAAAAACCCAGAGGCCACTGAGGAAACCCTGAAGGATGGCTGGCTCTATTCCGGTGACGTGGGAGAGCTTGATGAGGACGGATACCTTAAGATCACGGACCGGAAAAAAGACATTATTGTTACTGCCGGTGGTAAGAATATTACCCCTCAATACATCGAAAACAAATTGAAATTCAGCCCTTATATTAATGACGCTGTTGTAATAGGGGATAAAAGGAAATTTATCAGTTGTCTCATCATGATTGATGAGGACAACGTGGTGAAATATGCTCAGGATAACAAAATCCAATTTTCCACCTACAAGGACCTGACCCAGAGTCCTGAGATCATAAAATTGATCAAAGGTGAGATGGGCAATGTGAATGAGACCCTGTCCCGCGTGGAACAGGTCAAGAAGTTCACCATCCTGCCCAAAAAGCTTTATGAGGAAGATGGGGAGGTCACCCCGACTATGAAGATAAAAAGGAAATACGTCAATGATGCATTCGGTGATCTTATAGAGGCTATGTATAAGAGACCTAAAATATAATTAGTAGTTGGCCGAAAACCCCATTATACCGAAATAATAAAAGGTTAAGACGCATTTGATGGTTTGAAGACTGGAAAACAATCAGCTATCAGC
>MVDB01000159.1 GCA_002050025.1 Desulfobacteraceae bacterium 4484_190.2 | reverse complement strand
TTCATCCAAATCCTATACAACTTTTCCCTGCCTTCCTCATTCCACTTGTATCCTGTGGGATTACCCTCTTCGTAACATCTCAATAAGTACGGGCATTCCGACTGCCTCCCCCTTTTGCAAAGGGAGATTGAGAAAAAAATCCACACTATGAGGCTGGCCGAGACTGACAAATTTCTGACAAGACAGATATGTATACATTCAATAGGAATTTGCGTCAATTCCCTTTCTTGATCCAGTTGAAAAAAATTTTGTCTCCCCTTGTTTTCGTGGGAGTATATGAAGTCAACGACGTGCCCTACCCGCCCTGAGTGAAATCCTGTTTTATGATGATTCTGAAAAATGTCTGAATTCCTCCAGTAGGGTGGGGATAAAGGTTTCCAGATCCTCGACTATACCGTAGTCAGCCGCATTAAATATTGAGGCATCGGGATCACTATTTATCCCGATAATTGTCTGTGAGCCCCTCATGCCGGATATATGCTGAACGGCACCTGATATCCCGCATGCGATGTAGAGCCTGGGAGAAACTGTCTGGCCCGTGATGCCGATTTGGTGTTGATATCCAAGCCACCCAAGGTCGCATGCCGCCTTTGACGAGCCAAGAACGGATTTTGGGAAGATCTTTGCGAGTTCCTCAAGGAGATGAAGGTTCGCAGGCTTGCGGATCCCCCTGCCGGCAGAAATAATCACATCAGCGTCGCCGAGATTGAGTTTTTCCTTTCTCGATTCTTTGATTTCCAGGGTCTGTGACGCGATGGGGGAAAAATTTGTCCTTATGATATGGACGGAGCCTTTGGATCCCGGATGTATCTCGAGTGATGGCCATGCCCCCGGCAGGATAGTGAGAACAGCCTTGGCCGTGGCAGGCGCCATTTCTGCATGCAATTTCCCATTAAACATGGATCTGATAAATCGAATATTGCCCTCACGGACGCGTATTTTTTCAACCGAGGTAACGCACGAGGCATTCAGGAAAAACGCGATCCTTGGCGCAAGGTCAAACCCGGTGGCCGTGTGAGGCATGCATATGTATGAGGGATCAAATGCCTCCAGGATCTCTACGATAGCGCCCTTGTACGCCTCGCCATTGTAGGATTCAAGTTGTGCCCCTTTAATCCCTGTCACATGACTTCCTGTTCTTTCTGCCAATTGTTTCGCCATTGCCTCAATACTGTTTCCGAGAATCAAGACCGATAAGTTCAGGCCCAGACGTTCTCCTAATTCCATGGCAAAGGAGAGGGATTCATAGGTCACGGGCAGTATGCGATTTCCCGTATGCTCCACGATCACTGCGATTTGCCTTTTCATTCTGGGTTCCCGTTAGATGAAGGATTTTTCATGCAATATCCTGAGCAATGTCTGCGCCTTTTCCCTTTGAGTTCCGTCGAGAAAAAACCCTTTTGATGATGGTTCCGGATACGAAAGCGAGACAAGCTCTTCCCTTTTTTTGAGGGTCTGCAGGTTTTCCGCATCCATGGTGATAATTTTCTGATCCCTTGCCCTGATGACATTGGATAGGGATGGATACCTCGGCGTATTGATCCCGGACTGTATGGTAAGGACGGCAGGGAGATTTAAGCGAAGGCATTCCCTCCGCCCTGACTCTATCTCCCTTTCAACAGAGAGTTGGCTTCCACCATTGATGATTTCCTGGTGTATGACGGACGTTGCACACGGATATCCAAGGATCTCTGCAATGAACTGGCCAACCAGGCAGTGCATGTCATCCTCTGCCATGACTCCGGTCAGGATCATGTCATATGCCTTATCCTTCGCATAGGACGCGATCAGGGAGGCGGTATCAAACGGACTCATATAGAGGTTTTGATCCCACAGGATGTGAATGCCTTCATCAGCCCCCATCGCCATGGCTTTCTTCAGGGTTAAACTTGTCCTTGGTGGTCCCACCGAAACGGCATTTATTGATGTCTGTTTATCATGAGAAATGTGGTCTCGAATGAGCAGTGCCTCTTCAATGGCAAACTCGTCGAAGCGATTCATTCTGAAAGCCGTTTTACCTTCATAGGTAACCCAGGAACCCTCCTGATTAATGGACAGGTGTCCCTCTGAATCCGGTACCTGTTTTACGCATACAAGCAGCTTCATTCCTTTAGACCTGAACTCTTTCGTGATTTGGGTCATCCCATGTTTTTCTTACCGCGTTGTGCAATAGAATAGTGAAAATCAAAGGCAAATGCAAGAATAAAAACGAACGTTCACTCGTTTTATCTTGACATTCCCTTTGCCGCCCTTGTATTTTAGTAAGTCTTCATTAAGTTCGGGTGGAGTTCATCCCTCCGGGGCGTAGGCCCTACGGGCCGGAGGCCGGAAAGATTTTATAAAAGGCTTACGCCCGCCTGCCATCGCCTGGCACTGGCGGGCAGGCCTAAACTCCGAAAGGTGGTACGGCTATTGTTATTCGCTTAAGGAATTAATCCAGTATGGCTGTGATATATAGTTAATTTCAAGGAGTTTCTTATGGATTTTGAAATACCTGAAAAGACCAGGCTGATAATTGGCATGATTGACGAGTTTGTTGACAAAGAACTTATTCCCCTTGAGCCGGAATTTCTGAACACGAGTTTCAGGGATCTCTTACCTGTACTCGAAGAAAAAAGGGCTATGGTAAAAAGGATGGAGTTATGGGCCCCGAATCACCCAAGGGAGTACGGCGGCATGGGATTGGGCCTGATGGATCATGCCTTTGTATCAGAGTCACTTGGAAGGACTCCCCTGGGGCATTATGTGTTTGGTTGCCAGGCCCCGGATGCAGGCAACATTGAGATCCTCTACCTTTACGGCACGGATGAGCAGAAGGAGAAATATCTCAGACCCCTGGTAGAAGGGAAAATCAGAAGCTGCTTTTCCATGACAGAAGTGGAATTGCCAGGATCCAACCCTGTAATGATGGATACCACTGCTGTTAAGGATGGGAATGACTATGTAATCAACGGTCAGAAGTGGTACACATCATCGTCAGATGGTGCCGAGTTTGCAATTGTCATGGCAAAGACCAATCCCGAGGCCCCGCCCTATCTCCAGGCAAGCATGATCATCGTTCCATGTAATACACCAGGGTTCAACCAGGTGAGAAATATCCCCGTAATGGGTGAGCCAGGGACTGACTACTTCGGCCACGGGGAGATACTGTACCAGTCCTGTCGGGTGCCTCAGAAAAACCTCCTCGGTTCCGAGGGACACGGCTTTGTCATTGCACAGGAACGCCTCGGTCCCGGCAGGATTCACCATTGCATGAGGTGGCTGGGCATATGCAAAAGGTCCTTTGACCTCATGTGCAGCAGGGCTTCTGAGAGAATCATGACACCGGATGGAAAAACCCTGGCCACCAAACAGATCATTCAGGCATGGATTGCCGAATGTGCTGCCGACATACAGGCCGCGCGCCTGATGACCCTGAATGCCGCGTGGAAGATAGGAAAACTTGGTGTGAAGGAGGCCAGGGAAGACATATCCCTCATTAAGTTTTTTGTGGCTGGTGTAATGCAGAATGTAGTGGACAAGGCCCTACAGGTCCATGGGGGTCTGGGAATGACGGATGATATCATTATCCCATTTTTCTACAGGCATGAGAGGGCCTCCAGGATATACGACGGTGCTGATGAGGTGCATAAAATGTCAGTGGCAAGGAGGATACTGAAGGGGTATGCAGGACGTGAGGTAAAATAAAAAAACGATACCTCACACAGAGCCCGCAGAGATCACAGGGTCTTAAAATAAAAAAGATCGTGCCTTTCTCTGATCTCTCTGCGTCTCAAGTGAACGAAGTGAACGTGCATGAGAAAAAATTCAATATGTATAGTTTAACCGGGTGAACGATAATAACGTTGGAGGATACATTGAATTTTGATGTCTTCAAGAATCGTGTAAGTATGTCAAAGAAGGACATGTATAAGGAGTTCTTCCATGAAAACAAGGACAGAATCAAGGTTAAGAAAGAGGATGTGGCGGTCAAGAATCTCATAAAGATATCTGAAGCCACCCTTGCCTTAAGCAACAAAAAAGGGTTTTCAGCAATGAGCATGAGGGATTTGAGTGCCAGGGCCGGTCTGAGTATGGGGGCCCTTTACTCGTATTTTTCAAGCAAGGATGAACTTCTTGACATGATTCAGCAGCAGAGCATGAGATTTGCGGCAAGAGTGCTTGTTGATCAGCTTACGGGTATTGATAATCCCCATCTCAAGCTTAAGCAGGCTATCTATGCCCATTTGTATTTAAGCGAAATCATGCATCCGTGGTTCTATTTTTCCTATATGGAGTCAAAAAATCTCACGAAGCGTGTGCAAAAAAAGGCAATTGACCTTGAGCTTTTTACGGAGAAAATATTCATTGACGTCATTGAGCAAGGAAAGCATGACGGAATCTTCCGGAGCGTGAACAAAGAACTCGTCGCGGCTATGATCAAGGCAATACTGCAAGATTGGTACTTGAAAAGGTGGAAATATGAAATGAGGAATATTTCGGTAGAGCAATACGCCAAATCCCTTATCGATCTTGTGGGATCGTATCTCCTGCAATGAGGAAAGGTAGTGATGAGGGAATCATGGATATAACAGACAGGGCTACGAAAGTAAGAAATGGTGAAGAACTTGAAACAAAGGCTGTTGAGGAATTTCTAAAGGACAATATTAAGGGACTCGAAGGCACTTTTGACATAGCCCAGTTCCCCAGCGGGTTCTCCAATTTGACCTATATGATCCGCGTGGGTGAAAGGAAATTCGTCCTCAGAAGGCCACCCTTTGGAACAAAGGCCAAATCAGCCCATGACATGAGCAGGGAATACCATATATTGAGCGCACTGCACCCGGTATTTCCTTATGCGCCGAAGCCCTTTGTGTATACTCAAGACACTTCGATTATGGGGTGCCCTTTTTATGTGATGGAGCACATCCAGGGAATTATACTGAGGAAAGACCTGCCCAGGGGACTGGAGATGAGCCCTGATGATGCGCGCAGACTCTGTGAAAATCTTATCGATCTCCATTTTGAACTCCATTCTATTGATTACAAGGAAGTAGGCCTTGAAGATTTTGGCAGGCCTGAAGGGTATGTGAAGAGACAGGTGGACGGGTGGTCCCGGCGTTACCTGGCCTCCAGGACAGAAGATGCGCCTGATTTTGAGCTAATTATGGAGTGGTTGGACAAAAAAATACCGCAGGAACGGGCTCGACCTTCTATCATTCACAACGATTATAAACTGGATAATCTAGTGCTTGAACCTGAAAACCCGTTGAGGATTATCGGAATACTTGACTGGGAGATGGCAACCATAGGAGACCCTCTTATGGACCTGGGAAGCTCCCTTGCCTACTGGGTGCAAAAGGATGATCCGGAGGAGTTTCAGTCAATCCGCCTGATGCCCACAAATATCCCGGGCGCGCTTACCAGAGAAGAGCTGGTTGCCAGATATTCAGAGCAATCCGGTATTTCAATCCATAATTTTGATTTTTATTTTTGTTTCGGTCTATTTCGTCTCGCTGTAATCGCCCAGCAGATCTATTATCGCTACTACCACGGGCAGACCAGGGACAAGAGATTTAAAACACTCATATTTGCAGTACAAAACCTCGAAAAGATCGCGACAAGGGTGATAGAACATAAGAGATTTAAAACACTCATATTTGCAGTACAAAACCTCGAAAAGATCGCGACAAGGGTGATAGAACATTCTCATATGTAAGCGGGAGGACTGAAATGAAAGTAGAGGACATCAGACGTGTACTTATTATCGGAGCAGGCACAATGGGTCAGCAGATCGGTTTTCAATGCGCCATGCACGGCTATGACGTGGTGCTTTATGATATCTCCCCGGATATGCTTGACAAGGCAAGAGAGGGAATAAAAAAACTTTGAGAAAGGTTCATATCATCACGGCATATGACCAAGGAACAATCAGGTGAGACGATTGCCAGA
>MVDB01000158.1 GCA_002050025.1 Desulfobacteraceae bacterium 4484_190.2 | reverse complement strand
GGGCGGGCCGTAAGGGTTTTATCCTCAAGTTATTGAGAAGAGACAAAAACTGCATTTAACATAATGAATGACTTTAATATGAAATATTTTTGATTTCAAAATCCCCCCTATCCCCCTTTTGCAAAGGGGGAAAATCTTAAATTCCCCTTTATTAAAGGGGAATTGAGGGGGATTTTATAGACCGGATTCCGTCTGACTTTGACGTTTCCCTGGGATACCTCGCGGCATCCTTGACACAATATAAATCGTTTCCTATAGTGCAACATTTCGTAACCGTTCACGAAAGTAGATTCTATGGAACTTATAAACAAGGTTTTTAATCACCCCGGACTACGAAAAGCACTGGTAAAAAGCAGGATTTTTCTGGGGATTGTATTTCTTATTCTAATATTGATTTACGGCCGGCTGGAGATGTATTTTCTTGCCTTCGCTGTTTCTATTTCCGGGGAATTGATCCAAATATGGTCATCAGGCAGCCTGGAAAAGAACAAGGTCCTTACTGCGAGAGGCCCCTATAGCCTGGTCAGAAATCCAATGTATTTAGGAAGATTCCTGGTTATTTTAGGTGGTATACTTTTACTAAGTAATATTTATTTTGTTTTAGTCTATGTGGTGATATACTATTTTTATATGGCTAACCGTGTAAAAAGAGAAGAGAAGCGTCTTGAAAAAATTTTTGGAGAGCCCTACAGAATATATTGCAGTGAGGTGAATAGATTTATTCCTAATTTCAGGGTTTATGAAAATGGCGAGTTGGTCTTTTTCCGATTCAATATCTTATTTCACAATAATGAACACCTCAATTTTTTAGCTGTGATAGGCTTCTATATTATCTTCTATGTTTGTAACCCAATGATAAATTCGTTTCTATGAACAGGTATTCCTTTGACAGGATAACCCCGCCTATGCGCGGGGCAGGCATGGATTGACTTGATTTTTTTTAAACACTCATTTCACATTTAAGAAAGGCCCAAAGAGATTATCTTAATTCCTTATTCGGGATTTATCCTTAAGGTATATTGCCAGGATATCTTATTTGATTTACAGGATTATTACAATAAAGTCTTGTTTATGACCTAAAAATAGATCCCTGTTTATCCATGCCTGCCCCGCGGAATGCGGGGTTATCCTGTCTAAAAAAGAGATATCTGGATAGTAACGAACAATTTGCCGGAGTAATAACCAATTGAGGGTGCTGACAAAATATTTCTGCAAAGAGTTTTTCAAGCTTCTATCGCTGGTCCTGACTATCTCTCTGTCCATATATCTGATAATTGAATTCGTCCAAAGGCTATATGATTTCCTGGATGAGCACGCACCGATGAGGATGATGTTTTTGTTCCTCCTTTACAAAACCCCCTTCATAATAACTCAGATGCTGCCTGTGTCCACATTGATCGCGATTATTGTCATGTTCTCCCTTATGAAAAAGAACAACGAGATCACAGCAATGAAAGCGTGTGGAATAAGTATCTTAGAGATCTCAAAGCCGGCTATTTTTATTTCCATACTTGTCGCAGCCATTATGTTTCTGTTTTCCGAGCTAATTGTCCCATACGCCAGTTCGAGGAGTAATGAGATATGGAATGTAGAAGTGAAGAAAAGGGACCCGACACGGTTTTATGGACATGATCATATTTGGTACAGGGGAACTGATGCCTTCTATATGATCAGGCGCTTTGACAGCAAAAAGAATGTGATGGTTGATCTCAGTTTGTATTTCTTTGACAAATCGTTTCGGCTAGTCAAAAGAATAGATGCACACAAAGGGATCTGGACCGGGCATAATTGGAAAATACAGAAAGGCATTGTGCAAGAGGCAAAAGACGAAGGTGGATACAGCCTTATAAAATTTGACGAAATTCAAATAAAACTCCCGGAAGGGCCTGAGGTTTTCGTTAGACCTGTCAAAAATCCAGAGGAGATGAGTTATTGGCAACTGAAGCGGTATGCTGAAAGGGTTCGACTTGAAGGCTATGATGATACAGAATATCTGGTTGATATGAATATAAAATTAGCGCTCCCTTTGATTAATCTAATAATGGTATTGATAGGGATTCCGGTTGCTCTGGGGATAAAGAGAGGAGGAACTCCGCTCGCCGTATCCATTGGTATAGGGCTCTGTTTCCTTTACTTGATCAATCTTGGGTTTTTACGGTCGCTGGGCCTTTCAGGAATGTTGCCACCAGTTCTTGCGGCCTGGTCAGCCAATGTTATTTTTTTCTTTTTGGGCATCTACATGATGATGCGTCTGAAGGCATAATTAGAATTGCTGGAGATTTCTAAATCGTATGAGAAAAAAGTCTAACAAATGGTATCGAGTTGTTTATTTTTTGGGAATATTTGGCTCTTACCTTTTCCGAATTTTGCCCTTAGAAACATGGCTGTTTATAGGGAGGGGTTTCGGCCTTCTTTTTTATTTCCTGGCTTTTCAGCAAAGAAGGATTGCATTGAGGAATCTAAGGTTTGCCTTTGGAAAGGAAAAGGGAGAAAACGAAATAGTTTCTCTGGCCAGAAAGAATTTTCAGCAATTTGGTATGATTGCATGTGAATGGGCACGGTTGAAATATATAACAAAGGAAGAATTGCAAAGGCTCGTTGACATCGAAGGGAAAGAACACCTTCTTGCCGCCAAGAAAAAAAGCCCGTCAGTCATTCTTTTGGGTGCCCATTTTGGGAATTGGGAATATGCCCATCTTCTCTATGCAAGTACAATAAACCGCCTCAACTTTATAGTCCGAGCAATAGACATACCGTTTATTGAAAAAGAAAGAGTCGCATTCAATAAAAATTTTGGAGTGGGGATACTGTATCAAAAGAATGGACTTCGACCGGCAATTAGAAAACTAAAAAAGGGGGAGGATCTGGTTCTCTTTGCTGATCGACAGGCAGGCCCGAAAGAGGGAATCACATGCCAGTTTTTTGGCAAGGAGACATCTACCCTCGCACTGGTCCCTGCGTTAGCTCAAAGATTTCATATTCCCATAGTTCCCATGTTCATAATCCGCTCAAAAGATATGGTGCATCATCGCATTGTTTTTTTCCCTGAACTCAAGATTGAACCCAGCGATAATGAGAACAGCATTCGTGAAGGAACGCAAAGACAAACTGATATTATTGAAAAGGTAATCAGAGAATATCCTGACCACTGGGTTTGGATCCACAAGCGATGGAAAGCGCACCATCGATATCTTTACGCAGAAGCCCTGGCAAAAAGGAAACGTCGCAGGGAAAAAAGGAAGGCACGACATTTTGCAAATATGTGATCTATTACTCAAACTCTTCAGATTCCTCCGAGGGATGAAATAGAAAAAGCGTTTCACCCCTTATCTTTTCAGGTGCCTCGCGGAGGAGATACTCCTCCGCATCCCTTCGGAAAATCTTTGCCCGTTTTTCAAGATCATTGAGATTATCAGCTACCCCCGTCTGAAATAGCATGGCCTTAATTTCTCTGAAGAGATCCTCACTGCCGTGCAGCAGCGTGCCTTCATGGAGTATCTTACAGGCAACCATATGTTTGAATGTCTCGAACCTGATCTGCTCCTTAACCCGCACAACTTTCTTTACGATATAGTCGATCTCTTCTTTAACGTGGGGAGAAATGAGAAGTCTGTATTTTTCCTGATAGATGGCATCGTCCAGTCTTTTCAGCAGGTCATCAGGGGTTTGATCGTCGGCGATAACAACCAGGTCTATATCCGAGCCTATGACAAGTTTCCCTGTACTTCTCTCCGGACGCGGTACATCGTGAGCCATGTTATAGACAATGTCCCCTGCAATAATGAAACAGAGCCGGTGATCAAGAAGAGAAAGGCTCTCAATCTGGCCTGCAAGGCCTGAAACGACATTGTAGGCCAGTTTTAGTTTAGCCCTGCTGACCGCTTCAGTGTGGGAGATCAATTCTGTGGCCCTGCTTTCAAGTGGATCTGGATCCCCGGAAATGCCTACGACAGAGTAGGTCAAAAATTCCCGCCAGATTGATGGAGACAGCCTTGCGAATCCTTCCACCCGACGGTCTAACCGTAAATACCGTGTGCCCACGGTTCGGATTGCCAGGTTTTTGGACCCTTTGCAGATCTGCCACAGGGTGATCCCATCGCCACCGAAAGTTCCCCATATCTCTGACCCCGTCAAGGGTCCTTTATGTTCTATGAGTTTAATAATCTCTTTTTCCATTCAGATATTCTTACCGCCTTCCGAGTTCCGAATTATCATTTTTCGACGTTGTCTGGCGAGTTCTCGCTTATCAACCACTTCATCCGATTCATCGATTATCTCTCTGCCAAGGATTTCCTCCAGGATATCTTCCAGCGTGATCAGACCTTCAAGTCCTCCATATTCATCAAGAACCACAAAGAGGTGCTGCCTTAAATCCAGGAACTCCATCAGCACCCTGTTTAATCTGGCCGTTTCAACCACAAAATGAACTGGTCGCATGAGTTCCGTGAGGCGCATATCTACCTTGCCTTCCGTAAGTGCCATGGAAAGTTCTTTTGTGAGTACAATACCCACCACATCCTCTGTATCCTGATCGTAAACCGGAAACCGGCTGTGTTCCCATTTTTTTGGTATTTTGATGGCTTCCTTCAGTGAAAGATGTTCGCTCAGGGAAAAGACCACTGTTCTGGGTGTCATGACATCTTTGACTTTCTTATTTTGCAGGGTCAGAATATTTTCAATGGCCTGTTCCTGATACGGCTTGATGCCACCTGTCCTAAGGCTCATTTCGGCCATGATTCTAATCTCTTTGGCGGTTACCGATTCTTTGGTTTTACCTCGGTAAACCAGTTGTGTGATCAGTCCGCTTAACCAAATGGCCGGCGTCATAAGCCAGACAAGGAATTTCAATGGATAGGCAACAAAAGGTGCCAATTCTCTGCTATAGACCACTCCTGCTGTCTTGGGAATGATCTCGGAAAAGACCAAAATTATTAGGATGAAAAACACGGTAAAATACACAAGCCACTCATGTCCGAAAACCGCAGTTGTCGCTGCACCTGCAAAGGCGGCTCCCGCTGTGTTGGCAATGGTATTGAGTGACAGTATGGCTGCTATGGGTCGGTCCACATTGTCCCGCATTTTCTTAAAGATTTTCCCGCCAGGTTCTCCCGCCTTGGCCATTACCTCAATATGCCTTATGGGTAGAGCGTATAGAACCGCCTCAAAAAGCGAGCATCCGGCGGATATGAAAACGGCAAAACTCACTGCGAGAATTAATTCTAACATCTTTTATTAAACCTCCTCGGTAACATCTCAATAAGCCCTGGTAATCCCAGCTCTACTATGCGTCATTAGATAGTGATTTGTGATGCCCTATAGAATAAAGCCTGCCCTGGTGCGACACACTTGGAGTACGTGTAAGCCTTAAGAAAAACTCATAATTGGCCTTCTTTG
>MVDB01000157.1 GCA_002050025.1 Desulfobacteraceae bacterium 4484_190.2 | reverse complement strand
ATTCCTGGTGGTGTAAATAGCCCTGTAAGGGCAGGTCAGGCCGTGGGAATTGATCCACCATTCATTTCCAAAGCGAATGGATGTGTCATCTGGGATGTGGATGGCAATGAATATATTGACTATGTCTGTTCGTGGGGCCCCATGATATTAGGCCATGCTCACCCGGAAATAGTCAACGCCCTTGAGGAAAGAGTAAAACTGGGCACCAGTTATGGAGCTCCGACAGAGCTTGAGGTGGAGATGGCAGACATTATTGTACAAATGGTGCCCTCAATAGAGATGGTCCGAATGGTTAATTCCGGGACGGAAGCAACAATGAGCGCTATCAGGCTTGCCAGGGGATACACCGGCCGGGAGAAAATCATCAAGTTTGATGGGTGTTATCATGGTCATGCTGACAGTTTGCTGGTTTCAGCAGGCTCCGGGCTCGCCACGCTCGGCATTCCCGGCAGCCCCGGGGTTCCTCAGGATCTGGCCATGCATACTATTTCGATTCCCTTTAATAATTCCGAAAACGTGGTTCAGGCCTTTAATAAATTTGGCCCTGAAATCGCGGCCGTCATTGTTGAACCCATCCCTGGCAATATGGGTGTCATTAATCCTGATCAAGCCTTCCTGAAGGGCTTGAGAGAACTTACCAAAAAATATGGCGCTCTTCTCATCTTTGACGAGGTTATTTCCGGCTTTCGGGTAGCTCCCGGAGGAGCCCAGGAACTCTATGATATCATGCCTGACCTCACCTGCCTTGGCAAGATCATAGGCGGGGGATTACCTGTTGGCGCCTATGGAGGAAAAAAGAAAATCATGACCAGAATGGCACCCCAAGGAGATGTGTATCAGGCAGGAACCCTTTCCGGAAATCCCCTGGCCATGGCCGCAGGTCTCACAACGCTCAAGATCCTGAAAGAGGAATCACCTTATGGTGACCTTGAAAAGAAGGGAGATATGCTCTTTTCCGGTCTTAAAAAGGTTGCAAAAGCGGCGGGTGTCAATGTGGTAATCAACAGGGTCGGATCCATGGGTTCGTTCTTTTTTACGGACCGCCCAGTAACGGATTTTGAAACGGCCAAGGCCAGTGATGAAAACCTGTTCAAGAGATATTTCAGGAGCATGCTTGATCAGGGAATATATCTCGCCCCGTCTCCTTATGAAGTCACATTTTTGTCTACGGCCCATAGTGAAAAAACGGTCCGGAAGACCATTGAATGTGCTTCAATCGCTTTAAAAAACCTTTAAGAAACTTTGACCTATGAAAATGGACGAAGATCTGAAAAAGACCATCAAGACCCTTGGTTTTGTCAGTACAGTGGGTCTGTCAATGGGCATCGCCATTGCATTGGGTGCATTGATCGGTTATTACCTGGATAAATGGCTGGATACAAGCCCTTGGTTACTTTTGATTTTCGTGGGTTTTGGTATCGCAGCAGCATTCAGGAATCTCTATATCATGTACAAAAGGGTTGAGAAACTGTAATGGACTGGGAACATGTGTACAGGAATCTAAAATACCTAAACTGGGTTATTCTTTTGTTGTTGGCATCAGTTAGTTATTTTTTAATGAGTAATAACTTTACGACAGGTGTTATTATTGGGGGTTTGATGGTTATCGCAAATTTCCATGCACTCCAGCATACAATCCGTCAGGGTTTTTCCACTGGTGACTCACGAACGACAAAAAAAGCATCTGTCATTGCCAAGTATTATCTTAGAATTGCAGCGATGGGGATACTTATTTACTTTTTTATCTCACAGAAGTGGGTAGATCCTGTGGGTTTAACTGTGGGACTCTCAATAGTGGTTATTGGTATTGTAAGTTTAGGAATCCTAATGATCCGAACAACATTTTCAAAGGAGTCAACATAGAGTTATGGAGCATCCTATTTACTTTATAGACGCAATCCTTTCTGCCATTGGTCTGGAGCATTTTGCCCATAATTATTCCCACATGACACACATGTGGTTTATTATGCTTATTCTTATCATCAGCGCCGTCCTGTTTGGAAAAGGGGTCAAACTCCTCCCCAAAAAAGGGCAGAACGTCTTTGAGGTCATTGTTGGTGGACTTGAAGATTTTATGGTTGAAATTACCGGGCCGGAAGGAAGGTTCTTTTTCCCATATATTGCCACGGTCTTCTTTTTCATCCTTGTGTCCAATCTGCTCGGACTTGTGCCCGGCTTTTTTTCGCCCACTGCCAACCTCAATACCACCCTGGCCCTGGCTCTTTGCACATTTGTGCTCACACACATCATCGGGATCAAATTCCATGGGGCTAAATATATAAAACATTTTTTGGGGCCTGTGTGGTGGTTGGCCCCCTTGATGTTCATTCTCGAAATGATTGGCCATTTTGCCCGTGTCATGTCACTGAGTATCCGGCTTTTTGGCAATATCTTTGGCAAAGAGACTGTGCTCGCGATCTTTTTTATGCTGGCAGGGTTTTATCTGGCCCCGTTGCCCATTCTTTTCCTGGGCATTTTGGTGAGCTTTATACAGGCGCTGGTTTTTACGCTTCTGTCAATAATCTATTTCGCAGGTGCCATGGAAGAGGCACATTAATATAAAGAGTTTTTGGAAGAAGGCCAAATATAAGAGAAGGGAGGTTTACATGTCGAAAAAAACATTAATCAGTGCTTTTACAACAGTATTAGTGTTGGGGGCGGCCTCAATGGCATTCGCAGGCGAAGGATCTGCTCAGGCAGCGGGTCTGTGGATATTCTTCGGAATAGCCATCGCATGCGGCTTCGGTATTGGTGTTGCTGCACTTGGGACCGGCCTGGGTATGGGTAATGCAATCAACGGCGCGCTTCAAGGAACTGCCCGAAACCCCGAAGCAGGCGGAAAGATTATGACCACCATGATTATTGGCTTGGCCCTGATCGAGTCCCTATGTATTTACGCCCTGTTGATCTGTTTACTTATGGTATTCAAGATCCCTGATTTCGCAACGTTCATTGAAAAAGTTGTCCATTAATAAACTGAGAGGGCCGGTTTTAAAAGGCCCTCTCACCCAACATCTCTCTACTGCTCACAATACTGATATCATACCTCCATTAACTCGCTGTTTTGCCCGTCCCGGGCTGGTACAGAAGGTAAAGCTTTCATAGACAGGATTTTCCTTAGAAATTGGCCAGTATATGAGCCCTCAATTTCTGCAATCTCTTCCGGGGTTCCCATCCCAACAACATATCCACCCCTTTCCCCTCCCTCCGGACCTAAATCAATAATATAATCGGCGGTTTTTATAACATCTAGATTATGCTCTATGACCACTACCGTGTTCCTTTGCTCCACAAAATAATTGAGGACTTCAAGAAGTTTCTGGATATCGGCAAAATGAAGCCCTGTTGTAGGCTCATCAAGAAGGTAAAGTGTCTTTCCCGTATTCTTTTTGCTTAGCTCCTTGGATAGTTTTATCCTTTGCGCTTCACCTCCTGAAAGGGTAGTAGCAGGCTGCCCCAGTTTTATATACCCAAGACCCACATCCACAAGGGTATTAAGTTTGTTTTTGATCCCGGGGATGTGCTCAAAGAAGTTAAAGGCCTGATTCACCGTCATATTTAGGATATCTGCAATGCTGTACCCCTTATACTTAATGTCCAGTGTATCCCGGTTATACCGAAGTCCCTTGCAGGCCTCGCACGTGACATAGACATCCGGAAGAAAATGCATTTCTATCTTTATGATGCCATCCCCTTTACAGGCCTCGCACCTCCCTCCTTTAACATTAAAACTGAACCTTCCTGGTTTGTACCCTCTTGCTCTGGATTCCGGAAGCATGGAAAAGAGTTCGCGGACATGAGTAAAAATCCCTGTATAAGTGGCGGGATTAGAACGTGGGGTTCTGCCGATTGGGCTCTGGTCGATGTTAACTACTTTGTCTATGTTGTGGATGCCCTTAATAGATTTCACGTTGCCAACTTTTGCTTTGGAGTGGTAAAATTTCTGGCAAAGGGCGGGATAAAGGATACCGTTAACCAAACTGCTTTTGCCAGAACCAGATACACCGGTGACACAGGTAAAGGTGCCTAATGGAATTCTCGCTACAATTTCTTTCAAATTGTTTTCCCTGGCACCCTCGATCACGAGAGATTTCTGGTTGCCGTGCCTCCTGACCCGAGGCACAGGAATGGCCTTCGCGCCTCCCAGATACTGGCCGGTAAGCGATGTAGTATCGCGCATCATTTCATCCGGGCTCCCATGGAATACAACATGACCACCCTTAGCGCCTGCCCCGGGCCCCATATCAATCACATAGTCTGCAGACAGGATAGTTTCAGCATCATGCTCCACCACCAGCACAGTATTTCCCAGGTCCTTTAAATGCCTCAAATTTTCCAGCAACCGCAGGTTATCCCTCTGGTGGAGCCCTATACTGGGCTCATCGAGGACATACAGCACCCCGGCCAGACCAGAGCTAATCTGAGTGGCAAGCCTGATCCGTTGATCTTCACCTCCTGAAAGGGTAGAAGATGCACGGTCAATTGTGAGATAATCAAGCCCTACATTTCTTAAGAATTCGAGTCGATCCCTGATCTCTTTAAGAACCCTTTCAGCGATGACCTGTTCCTTGTGCCCCAGTTTTAAGCCACAAAAAAATCCGTACGCCTTTTCAATAGAAAGGCCCGTAATCTCATTAATAGCCCTTCCTCCTACTCGAACTGCCAGGCTGATCGGCTTCAGCCTGGCACCCCCACAGACCGGACAGGGCCTGACACTCATGTACTTCTCAATCTCTTCCCTAATCTGGTATGAATCTGTTTCACGATACCGCCTTTCCAGGTTAGGGATGACCCCCTCAAAAGGGCGGTCATAAAAATATCTTCGATCGTCTTTCTCAAAATAGAATTTGATCTCATCGTCTCCTGAACCATAAAGAAAGGCCTCCTGGATTTCTTTTGAGAGATCTTTAAATGGGCTGTAAACGTCAATACCGTAATGCTTGCACAGAGAATCCAGCATCTGCTGAAAATACACTGAGTGTCGTTTGGCCCACGGGACGATGGCTCCTTCTCTCAAGGAAAGGTCAGAATCCTGAATTATCAGGGCCGGATCAAAATATCTCTTTGTGCCCAGCCCGCTACATTCCCCGCATGCACCCTGGGGATTATTGAAGGAGAACATTTGAGGGGTTAGTTCCGAAATACTGAATCCGCATCTCGGACACGCAGCTTTTTGATTGAAAAAAATCTCTTCTGACCCAATAACATCAAGGACTGTCTTGCCCTCAGAAAGGGAGAGTGTGAGCTCCATGGAATCAGTAAGTCGGCGCTGGATCTCCTTCTTTATGACCAGCCTGTCCACCACCACGCTGAGATCATGCTTCTTGTTCTTCTCAAGACCGATATCCTCATCTAAGAGACGGAACTCTCCATCTATCTTTACGCGAGTAAAGCCATCCTTTCGAAGCCTCTTTAGCAGTTGGATGTGTTCCCCTTTTCGCCCCTGTACCAAAGGGGCCAGGAGCTGTACCCTGGTTCCCTCTTCAAGCTCCATAATCTGATCCACAATCTGCTGGGTGGTCTGTGAGCTGATTTTCAAGTCACATTTTGGGCAATAAGGTTGCCCCACCCTGGCAAATAACACCCTTAAGTAATCGTAAATTTCCGTGGCGGTGCCAACTGTGGAACGAGGATTTCGGCTCGAACTTCTCTGCTGAATAGATATGGCAGGGGACAATCCTTCAATGGAATCCACATCAGGCTTGTCCATTTGCTCAAGGAACTGCCGTGCATAGGCAGAAAGCGATTCGACGTATCTGCGCTGGCCCTCGGCATAGATGGTATCAAACGCAAGGGAAGATTTGCCGGAGCCAGACAACCCGGTGATCACAACAAGCTTATTTCTCGGGATATCCAGTGAGATATTCTTTAGATTATGCTGTCTTGCCCTTCTTATTTTTATATATTCCGTTCCCATGTGTAAATGACATAACGTACGGTGCTGCCAAATGCAATGACATATTGCAATGACATAGTTTTATACAATCTCGCTTGTTGCGGAGGCTTTTCCAATAGCAATTCTAATTATAGCCTTTAGACCTTGCTAATGCAGCGCCAAGCCGAAGCAATAATGAAAATTAAGCAGTATTGAAGGAATATATGGGTTCAAAAACCTCTTCTTCAGTAAAAGTTAAGGTCACAGCAAGTCTTGATGCAGGCTTTGTTAAGGCTATGGATGATTACCTTAAGGAATCTGAAACCCGCTCCCGTAGCAGACTTATCGAGGACATACTGCGCTATTGGAATTATTGAATAAATAGAGAGGCAATTTCAAAATGTTTGCCGCTTAAATACAGCGGGATAGGCATGAAGAAGGTTATATCTCAATAAATATGGGCATTCCGATTACTTTCCCCTTTGCAAAGGGGGATTTTTCAAGCGCAGCCCGTATTTATTGAGAACCTACTAAAGACGCAGGCACATGAAGTGAAGACTTAGTTGAGTTGTCAACCACTCAATCCCTCAACTTTTTCCTGTCTTTTCTTGACCATAGAAGCGGCCATTCTAATGGCTGCCTTCAGCCTCTCCGGTACCTGCAATATCATAAGCTGTTCCATGATCCACAGAGGTCCTGATAATAGGAAGGCCCAGGGTCACATTCACCGCATCAGAGAAATGAAGCAATTTTAAAGGGATCAACCCTTGATCATGATACATGGCAACCACTGCCTCAAATTGGCCTGATGCTGCCTTATGAAACAAGGTATCCGCGGGGAATGGCCCCTCCACACTGTACCCTTCATCCTTGGCCCTATCGATTGCAGGGATGATAATTTCTTTCTCTTCTGATCCAAACAGGCCTGACTCGCTGGCATGAGGATTCAGGGCTGCCACGGCCAGGCGGGGTTTTTCAAACCCAAAGTCTTCCCGGAGGGCCTTAACCGTTATGATGATTGTCTTGTAGACCAATTCTTGATCAAGAATACCCGGGACCTCCTTAAGCGGGCAATGGATGGTCACTAAGGCCACACGTAGCCTTTCTCCGGCAAGCATCATCACATAGTCATGTGTATGTGTTAGATGGGAAATGAGTTGGGTGTGCCCTTCATAGGCGTATCCGGCCTGGTGCATCAGGATTTTACTTATGGGACAGGTTACCATGGCTTCAATCTCTCCCTTTCGGGTCATGTCCACGGCCCTTAT
>MVDB01000156.1 GCA_002050025.1 Desulfobacteraceae bacterium 4484_190.2 | reverse complement strand
ACATCACGGGACGCAGCTCTTATCGCTGCAATATTTACAAAGCTGGAGTTGTAGAACATATAAATTGCTAATCAGGTCTGGGCCAGGGATAAACTCCACCCGAAGTTGAGAAGTTACTGTGTTGTACTGTAACACAGTAGAATGACAAAATGAATCTTGGATACAGAAAAGTGATGGGGCGTAGGCCGGGAGTCATCCCCGGCCAAGTGCAATAAGGTGGGAGTATGGTTACAAAACAGAACAAAACCAAGTCAATCAGCGAGCAGCAGTAGAACTGGTGGTGTGAGGAAGGCCCCTAAAGGGGGCCGCGGAAATAATCAGCAATAGTGAATTTTAAATAAGCATATCTAAACCCGAAATCCCTGGGCGAGAACTAATATATGAATTTGGTGATGCTATCCCAGATTCAACAAAGTTATGCTATCCATTGGTCAATTGAAGGTATTTGCTCAATATCGTGTGGGTAAAACCCTTACGGGTAAACTCTGAGGTAGGAATTTAGGCGTGAGCCTTTTATGCTGCCCCAGAATTCGGATTTCGATATTCGGATTTCGAGTTTATTTTCTTCACGAATACGCCTGAAACGGCAAAATCTTTCCATTTCTCGCTGTAGGCGTGGGTTTTTTACTTTATTAATTTTTTGGGAGTTTCAAGCGTTTGTTCTTGTATATTACCTACCTGGCAATTGTTTTTTAGTCAGGTAGAAATGCCAAGTTTGGGCAGGATGTAAGCCTGTAAGAGAAACCAGGCGCCGATAACCAGTAAAAAAATCCAGATACTCATCCCTTTCCCCCTTTCTTCTGTTTTTTCGTGCTCCAAATGAGTCCTCTCTTTTAATATCTACTGACGGTGTGGATTATTTTGGAGTTTGCTGATTGAATCTCCTAAGTTTTGTTCGATACAGCTCCCGGCTGTAAATATTATCCTGCTCAGGAAAATCCCCCGGAAGAAGAGCAGGACGATGATGCCCCAAGGCTCCCAAATCCCTGGCCGGAACCTGATGAGCTAGATGAAAAAGTGGACAACAATCTTTCACTTTTTTCTCCCCCGCATGAAGGGCAGGCCATGTGGTCTTGATCGTCACTGGCAAAGCACAACTGTTCAAAAACATTTCCGCATTTTTTGCATTTAAATTCATAAATGGGCATACAATATTTCTCCTTTGGAATAACAGACAGTATAATTTCTCAAGAATAAAAGTATATCAAAGTATAGATCCATAAATCAACAAAAGGTTACCAATTACTAACCCGGATAAGCCGCAACCAAATTGAATATTGACGATTTGAGGAGTCGCTTCGCTCTGTCTATTTTACTATGTTAAGTTCTCTGGAATTAATTGCAAGTAAAAATTTTTAAGCTGTGCGATCAACTTCTTATGTGTTTGGTTGTAGGTTGAGTCGAGATTTTGATTATTGAATTTCAGTGAATTACTTGTTTTTCCATATTTTGACCTAAGATTTGTAGCATCTCAATAATCGGGTGTACTTTATCCCTCCGGGGCGTAGGCCCTACGGGCCGGGGGCCGTAAGGATTTCATCGCCTGGCACAGGCGGGCAGGCCTAAACTCCGAAAGGCTATAAAGCCATCATCATTTGGTCAAGGCTTATATCTTGTTTTTTATGCCCAAATTTATTGAGTTACCTAAGATTTTAATAAACCAGGCAAAAAGAGGCTCAAGGCGGGCCAATAGGTAATTAAAAAAAGAGTAAAGAGAAGAAGCAGCAAAAAGGGAAGGGTGGCTTTATAAATTTGAACAATTGGGCGTTCAAATCTTGAGCTAGCAATAAAAAGGTTCAGGCCCACCGGAGGTGTATTATATCCAATTCCCAGATTGGCAATGAAAATCACTCCGAGATGGACAGGATCAATTCCAAACCTGGAGGCAAGGGGAACGATCAGCGGGACTACCACCAAAATGGCACTGAATATGTCCATCATACAACCTACAAGGATTAAAAAGATGTTCAATATGAGCAGGAACCCTATTTTAGTTGTGATAGTAGCTTCCATGAGGTTTAGAATTTTCATGGGAATGAATGCATCCACAAGGTAGTTTGTAAAGCCCAGGGCAGCGCCCAAAATGATCATGATGCTACCAACCATTTTTGTGCTCTCCGTCATGATTCGAGGCAAATCCTTTGCCAGACTGAGCTCCCTGAAGACAATGATTTTGACAAAAAGGACATACCCAACCGTAAGGGCGGCTGCTTCTGTGGCAGTGCTGAGACCTGAGTAGATACCAGCAACTATTAAGAGGGGGATTGGCAGCTCCCAGGCAGCTCCTTTTAGTGCAGCAAACAACTCTTTACCAGAGAATGAAGGCCTTTCAAGCCTCCATCTTTTGCCCATGTACACTGAGAAAAGGCAGGGAACACCTACCATCAAAACGCCAGGGATGAGGCCCGCAACAAAAAGACTTTCAATGCTCGTACCTGAAACGAACCCATACAATATGATCGGAAGGCTTGGTGGAAAATGAAGACCCAGGCTTCCTGAAGTGGTCATAAGTCCCAACGAGAAATTTTCATTATATTTTTCAGATATGAGAGCGGGGAAAAGCAGGCCACCAAGTGCGATGATGGTAATCCCGGTCGCACCGGTGATGGCGGTAAAAAATGCACACGATACCAAAGCGACGACTCCGAGGCCCCCGGGAACCCATCCAAAAAGACTTCGTGAAAACCGGACCAGGCGGTCAGAAGTACGCCCTTCGGCCATCAGATAGCCTGCAAAGGTAAATAAAGGGATGGCCAACAATACCGGCGCATTGGCCAGGCGGAAGATCTCAATAGGGATCGCCGCAAACTCAACCTGGATAGCATATAAACCCAGCATGGCTGCAGTAAGAATACCTATGAATAGGGGCAGGCCGAAAATGATCAGGGATATGAGTATTATAGCCAGTATTAGGATCATTTCGTTATTTCCCTTAACACTTGAAGTCCGTTATCAATGGTTCTTAAAAAGAAACGAAAAAGGATCAGGGCAAACCCTACAGGGAGGATCAACTCGCCTATCCAGCTCGGAAGATTAAGGAACACAGTTCCCCCAAACTCCATTTCAATTTTGATATAACCTGTGCAGACGAAGAGCATTGTGGCGGATATGATTACACACACCGTAGAAAGTATGAATTCGCGCACGGGGAGCCATTTTGTTGGAAGCAGGGTGGAAAAGAGGTCTATTTTGATGTGTTTGTTTTCCCCGGTTATAAGGGAGGCACCCAGAAAGGTCAGCCATAATACGAGGAGCCTGACAAAGGGCTCAGACCAGTCAATATGCCCCATCAATACGTTGGCCAATTGAACATGCCCATGTGTATAAAGGCCCCTCAAACAGACCTGGATGAAGGTAAGAATGACCATGAGCGAGAGAAATGTGATAATAACCCACACTTCAAGCCTGGCAAGGCCCTTATCGATCCATTTCAGGGTTTTCATGGCAAAGGGACCCTTTAATTAATCCCTGAAACCACCCCCCCCAGTAGCGGGATGGCCCCAGCTCTGCTATGCGTGTTAGATAGTGGTTTGTGATGCCCTATGGAATAAAGTTCAAATGTCAAAATCCAAATGTCAAAATATTTCCAAACGATCAGTTATTTATCTTTTTCCCATTATGCATCTTCACCAGTGTAGGCTACATTTAAATTAATAGGCGGACATATATATTTTAGCTTTTGTCATTTGACATTCATTTGAAATTTGGGCTTTGACCTTTTCAATTCCAAAATTCCTCAATTCGTAATTCCTCAGTTCCGGTTTATCCGGGTTAGGATATCATAAACCCGGTCAAGGACTTCTTTCGGGTAAATGGTTCCCGTCAGATCCTTGGCAACCCTGCCATGGATATTGTAGAATTCGTCCAGGTCCTGGCCTGAAGGGACAGGGACGATGGTCAATCCACTATCCTGGATTAATTTAATGGCCTCTTTGTTTTGACTTCTTAATGCAAGGGTGAGAGACCGCATTGCTTTTTCAAAATTAGTTGTGAGTAGCTCGGCGAGCTTTTCAGGCAGATTTTTGAAGTATTTCGACGTGATGAGCACTGCGCCCGTAGAATGCGTGAGCGGCAGAGCGGTCATATATTTCATTGACCTGTACCACTGGAGGGCCAGGGCCCCCAAAGGGGGTGCATAGATAGTATCAATCATGCCTGTATTGAGCGCAGTGGTCACGTCCGCAATGGCAAGAGGGATGGGATTGACTCCCATGTTAGAGAAGGTTTCTTTGGAAATAGGATCACCTGACCATGTCCATACCTTAAGACCCGAGAGATCCTTGACCCTTTGAATTGGCTTCCTGGAAAAAAGATGCACATTTCCAACCTCTGCCCATGCCAGGAGTTCAAAGCCTTTACGCCTGAATTCGTTTGTGAAGAAGGGGCGCATTTCTTCGTGAACAAGATCTACCTCTTTATCATTTCGAAATAGGAAGGGAAGATCAAGGACCCTCACCATCGGCAGTATCTTACCGAACCCCACACCTGAGAAGGCAGCGCAATGGATCTGCCCTATCCTCATCTTTTTAAGTACGTCAACCTCGTCTCCAGCGACTCCGCCGGCATAAAACCGGAACCCGAGACGCCCATCGCTCTTTGCCCTGAGTTCTTTATCGAGCGCCCTCATATATTTCATCCAGGTAGAGCCCTCTGGTGCGACCGTGGCAAATTTGATAAGGTACTGCGGCCGTGCAAAAACATGATCCGCCAGGATGAGTTGGTGAAACAAACATATTCCCAGGAGGGAAAACAACAATACCGGTAACCTTTTTTTGAACAAAATTACCTCCTATAAAAATAAGTCTTCAGTCATGTCGAGAAGTTTTTTAGCTTTCTGTTGCATTACTGAATTTATGAGGCAGGCATCTTTCAGTCCACCGGGATGGCCCTGTACAGCCTCTTGAGCTAACTTTCGAAACAATCGCCTGTCTTGAATTCTCACTGCATAATACCTGGCAAAATAGTATTGAACAAAATAAAATTTTCCTTTGCTTACCTCCATAGCCTTTTCAAAAAACACCTTTGCCTGGTGCGCATCTCCGCCTGCAAGTCCTGGCCTGGCCGCAAGAATTGTACCCATCAGGACATATGGTGTCCCATATAAATAACCAGGATTTAGCTCTAAAATCTTTTCAAGACAAGCCTGGGCAATCCCCATCTGTGCAAGGGCAGCCGGTTTGTCAAGGTTTAAGTTTATCCATGCATGCCATGACATTGTGGTATAGAAAAGGGCTTTAAGCTCTTTCTCCCCAAATGTGTCCAATTTCGCACGGATGTTCTCCGCATTGAGGCCGGATTCTTTCAAAAATACCCCTTTTCGCCCAAGGGCTCTGAACCCATAGCTCCTGGCCCGGAGATAAAGCCGGGAAGCCCTTTCCGGGTCTTCTTCCTCGACAAAAAGCATGCTGTAGCCTGTGAACCCCATACAAAGGGCGGCCAAAAGCTGCTTGTTTTGAGGATCATTCTTGAGCAAGCCTTCCATCAGCTTAAGATCGGCAGGAAAGGATAGCATTGCAAGCTCCGGGTCGCATTCTTCAAAAAAGGTCCGGGTTAAATTGGGTATCAGAGACGGAGAAAACTGCGTTACCAGTTTTACACAACCCGATAAAATTGGAATCAGCAGGATTATTATAAGTATTTTGAGGGTAGAGTTTTTCATATGATATCCATTAGTGACTAAAATCCAATAAAAGGATCATTCTGCTTAAGGGGAGATTTCAGGAGTTTTTTTGCCAGGAACTGGGCGCCTGATCCGTTTTCCATGTTCAATACTTCCTGGTAGTAATTAACAGCCTCTTCCCTGTTGCCCTCGAGATCGTAGCTCATTCCTATTTTCATTAAAGACCATGCTATCATCTCTGGGTCGTTCAGGAAGTCTTTCTTGTTTAGAATAACCTCCAGTTTTGCCCTGGCTTCATGATATTGCTTTTGAAATAGATCATACACAGCTTCGAGATAAAAAGCCCGCTTCCCCCATAAATCTGCCTCACTTAATGTCTTAGCCTGCAGGCTTCTCTGGCGTAAGAGATTGACTGTATCATGGTATTCACGGTCCATACCCAGCCTTATGTAACATACCCCCAAAAAAAACCTGTAACGAGGGTTTTGTCTGTATTTTCTTGCCAGTTCGTCAGAAATCTTCATAGCTTTTGAAAAGTCCTCTTCCGCAAACAGATAGATATGAATGAGCATACTTTTGGCCTCTGTTGCCGAATATACAGCCTCTTTCGCAGCAAGGTGCAGCTTTCTCAGTCCTTCCTCCCTATCTCCTCGATGAATTAAGAGATAAGAGATAATTTTCAACACGCCGGAAAGACGGGCCGTATAATAGTCGAAAATGCCCAAACCCAGGAGGACATCCCGATTTTCCGGGTCCATTTTTTGACAGGTCTTGAGTGCGTCGATCGCCTTCATAGCCAAAGAGAATGAAGAAAACCACTTGGTTTGCATCAGTTCAAAGCGTCCCTTGAAACCCAGGGCACCTCCGAGGTAAAAAAAATCATAACAGTCCATGGAATCGTTTTCTATACGGCTTTTTGCAATTTCTATCGTGCGGTCAATCCGTACCTTATATTCCATTACAGTATTGGGAGACCAAAAACCAGAGGACATCCGGGACCAGGTGACCATGGCGAGGTAGAAGTAGCCTATAGGTTTGTCCGGAGATTCAGCGATTACTTTGCGAAAAAGACTTTCTGCGTCATCAAACTGCACATCATAAAGCAGATCAATCCCCTTTATGATGTCCTTGTTGATCTTAGTGCCCTGGCGATCGCTGCCTTTTGGGTTTTCCATGCCCCAGGTGTTTGCCGGTGGAATCAACGGCAAGGATAAAGCAACGGTCAAGAAAAGACTTTATTCCATAATGAACTGCCATTAAACCTATTTTACTACACGAAACGACCAATTTGCGCAATAGTGAACGTAAGTTCTCACTAAATCAGGGCTATATCAAAAAAATCCCCCTCAATTCCCCTTTGCAAAAGGGGGAGACATTAGGAATGCCCGGATTTATTGAGATGTGACGAATGAACCTTGTTATCACGATATTGAAGCGTATAGATCTGCGGTATTATCCTGGTGAACTAAAAATTTTGTGGATTTTTTTTTATTTTTTGATATAAATATAAGATTAAATAAAAAAAGGGAAAAAAATGAAAATACTTATTTTAGGCAGCACAGGTATGCTAGGGAGTGAATGCAAAGATATCCTCAGCCAGGAGCACGAAGTAATAGCACCAGACAAAAAGGAATTGGACATTATTAGCTGGGACATGGTTATCCAAAATCTTCAGGAAATCTCCCCTGATGTAGTCCTAAATTGTGTAGGGTTTACCGATGTGGATGCCTGTGAAACAGAAGATTTCAAAGTCAGGAAAATAAATGTTGAAGGACCCAGAAATCTGGCCCAGGGCTCTGCAAGGTTCGAGTGCAAATTAATTCATATTTCCAGTGACTACGTGTTTGATGGACAAAAAATGATTCCTCAACCCTATTTTGAAGATGACACTGCAAATCCATTGTCTGCTTACGGGAAAAGCAAGATGGAAAGCGAAACGGCCGTTAGGGAAAATTCCCCCAATCATGTTATCGTTCGTACGGCCTGGCTTTATGGCATAAACGGGAGCAATTTCATTAAGTCTATTGTGAACCAGGGTATTCAAGAAAACAAGGTCTTTAGGGTCGTAGATGATCAGGTTGGCTCTCCAACATGGGCTAACAGGCTTGCCTTTCAGATCAGGGAACTCCTGCATCGCAATGCGAGGGGAACGTATCATGCGACCTCAGAGGGCTATTGTACCCGATTTGAATGTGCAAAATATGTACTAAAGAAACTGGGTATTAAGGCATCTATTGAACCTTGCAGTATGAAAGACTATGAAGGATTAGCCGTGCGCCCAGCTAATTGCCTGCTGGAAAATAGGCTGTTGAAAAATCAGGGAATGAGACTCGTTCTATGCCTTCTGGCAGTGCTTTATACGCTTTCACCATATGATCTCTTTCCTGATTTTATTATCGGCTGGGGTTGGATTGATGATCTGGCCATCCGCTACAGGTTTGAAGAAGGCCACTATCAGAAACGGGAGCAGGAGCAAACTTCTGGAGGGCCACGCGAACAGGAATCCTCAAAAAAAACCGCTTACGCTGTATTAGGCGTTGGCAGAGACGCGTCTCCGGAAGAAATAAAGCAGGCTTTCAGGAGGCTTGCGAACAAGTATCATCCGGACAAGGTGAGTCACATGGGTGACGAATTCAGGGAACTGGCTGAAAGGCGCTTCAAGGAAATACAGGAGGCCTACCAAAAACTGAAATAGTGCCTGGACGAAAACTATGACAGTTTTCGCTCGGGCACTAAATAGCACGACCCAAGACAGCCCCTTCATATATTGCGGCCTTGGCGCTTCTTGGTTCCAGGCAGTCTCCAATCTGATGAGTCTCATATCCAAGGGCGGTTATCTGGTCGTAAAGCTTGCTATCTGGCCGGTTTCCAGTGGTGATTATTACCCTCCCTGCCTCGATAAATCGTTCCTTTCCATCTTTAGCGGTCACAACCACTCCGTTATCCTCTACCCTCAAAAGCCTGCTCTCAGTCAATTTTTCCACATGGTTCGCCCGCAACTGGTTGAGAAGCACTTTTTTAGTAACGGATTCAAGTGGTTTACCAATTTTGGGAAGCATCTCCACAATTATCACCTGACATCCATTCTGAGAAAGATGGTGGGCTACCTCACACCCGGTAGGTCCGCCGCCAATCACCACTGTCTTTTTTTGATCTGGCAGCCCCCCATTCAGGACTTCTGCAAAAGGGATAACAATGTCCTTATCAAGGCCTTCAATGGGAGGCAGGGACGGCAGGGAACCCGTTGCAACAATCACCACATCCGGATTTTCTTCCTTCACGGTACTTGCGCTGACTTCACGGTTGAGATAACATTTGACCCCAAATTTTTCGACCTGGCGTTTCAGAAATTTGATAAGACTCCGCAGCTCTTTTTTATAGTCAGTTACGCTGCCCAACAGTAATTGCCCACCTAAGGTGGATTGCTTCTCAAAAAGATGAACATCATGCCCCCGCCGCGCTGCAACCCATGCCACATCCAGGCCTCCCGGACCACCTCCTATCACCATGACCTTCTTGGGATTTCTGGTCGGATAAAAGGCCATCTCCTTTTCGCGGCCCAGCGCGGGATTGACAAGACATTCCACGTGGCCTTTTCTGAAGATGGATTCCATGCAGGTATTACAGGCAATACAGGTCCTTATATCATCCAGACGGCCCTCTTTGGCTTTATTTGGCATTTCAGGGTCTGCCAACAACCCCCTGCCCACGCAGACCAAGTCAGCTTTGCCCTTTTCTATGATCTCATCTGCAATCAAAGAATCATTAATTCTCCCTACGGCCATTACAGGGATACCCAGTGCCTTTTTTATTGCCCAGGCCGAATCGGCCAAACAGGCTTGATCCATGAACATTGGCTGAGAAATCCATTCTGGGGTGGCATCGTTACCTGCCGATACCTGAACAACATCAATGCCGGCATCAACCAGTATCCTCAGAATATTTATGCTCTCATCCACTGTCAGTCCATCTTTTACAAATTCCTGAGCACTGATCTTGAAAGACAGTGGAAAATCTTTGCCTATACGGTTCCTTATCTCCTGAACAATCTCCATGGCAAACCGGGTTCTGCCAACCAAATCTCCGCCGTATTCGTCCTCGCGGATGTTGGAAAATCTCGAAAGAAATTGGTTAATTAGATACCCATGAGCGCCATGCATCTCTATTAATTCAAAGCCAGCTTTAACGGCCCTTTCAGCGGCATCTCCGAATTTTTTGACCAGTTCCTGGACACCACTGATCGTAAGCGGGTCCACATCTCCCCGTATGGCGGGACAGGGAAGAGGGGAGGGGGCCACAGGCTTTTGATTAATCACTCTGGCCGATGTCTGCCTTCCACCGTGATGGATTTGAATGGCAGGAATTGCCCCCTCCGATTTCATGGCTTGAGCGATTTTTGATAGACCTTCTATGAACCTATCATCATATATCCTGGCCTGATGGGGCGATACAATGCCCTCGGGTGAAACAGCAGATGCCTCCGTAATGACCATAGCCGGTCCACCAGCAGCCCGGAGCCGATAATGCTCAATGGTGCGGTCCGTTATAGATCCATCATTTTCAAACAAGAAAGATGCCAGACCCGGCATCACTATCCTGTTCTTGAACTCACAGTTTTTTATCCGGTAAGGGGAAAACAGATATTTCATAAAATCTTCTCTGCCCATTGGTGAAAATGTAACGTCTCAATAAATCTGGGCATTCCTACTGCTTCCCCCTTTTGCAAAGGGGGATTGAAGCCTCCGGCGCGTAGGGCCTGCGGCTCGGAGAGGGGATTTGTCTATTTCAGCCCCGATCTATTGAGAACTTACCTAAAAATAAATATTTTTGGAATATAAAAAAATTCATAAAACGTTGTCAAACAAAAAAACCGGAAGATATTAAGGTCTCTAAGCAATTAGGTGAGCAAAATCATTGACCAAAAACAACAAATTCTGATACTCTTTTTCACACTTGGAAACAAGTCAATAGTCAATAGAAAATCATCAATCCTTCAAGAGGACATATAAAAGTATGGGTATTCCAAAAATTACAGATATTGAATCTCAGTTGGTAAATCCAGACAAAATTGAGGATTTTCCAGGACCTTATTGCATGAGTTTTGGATTCGACATCAAACCTCTGGCTCAATCTATAGACAGAGTGGGGCTTGTTAATTGTCCTCTGCTCATAGAAAATAAAAATGCTAAACTTACGCTTATTACAGGGTACCGACGGATTCATGCCCTGAAAAATCTGGGGTGGGATATGATACCCTGTAGAGTTTTGTCAGAGTCTGAGGTATCTCCCCTGGAATGTCTTCTCTTGAATCTATATGACAACCTGGCTACAAGAAATTTGAATGAAGTGGAGAAGGGGATGGTTCTGAATCGCCTGA
>MVDB01000155.1 GCA_002050025.1 Desulfobacteraceae bacterium 4484_190.2 | reverse complement strand
GTGGGAATTGTGTAGATAAAGTCTATTTTTTCCTGCTCAACAATCCTGCCCATCCTCTCAATATCCGCCTTGTTAGTCGTAACGACTGTACCCCCTTTAAGATACACAGGAATCACCATCTGGCCGGACGCCACATGGGTTATTGGCGACGAAAGCAATGCCTTGGGATGGTCGAATGGCAAAACTTCATAATAATGAACTGGATTGCAGCCCGGGCTCAAGATATTTGACAAGGAAAACATGACACACTTGGCCCTACCAGTGGTACCTCCGGTAAATTTCAAAAGGCAGATATGCTGTTCCACATCATCTACCACATACTCCATTGAAGGTTCCAAAGAGGATGCTTCATCCAGCACATCCCAGAAATAGTGCACGTTTGGCAGGGCCTCTTTTGTCGCGTCCATACATACAATGCTTATGTCTCTATTGCGGAGATGTTCGTAGTATTGTGATAGGAGTTTTGCTTCAATGAAGATCAAGCGGGGCTCAACATAATCTATCTGGCTGAGTTGTTCTTCTACGGACTCCCTTATGTCTAACCACAGTGCGGTAGCAGAGGACTTGGTCATCCAAAAATGAAAAAGCCCCATGTTGTCATTTTCAAGGAGAGTAGCGTAGACGTCCCCCTCATTAAGGCCAAATTTATCTTTAATCAAATTGCACAGCTTGTTAGTCAACTCGTGCAACTGCCAGAAGGTAAATCTCCGGTTGCGCTCAACATTTACCAGAGCCATCCTATCTGAAAAACGAAGGGCTGTTTGTCTTAACAGCCTGCTCATATTGATTAACATAGCGAAAGTTATTCTGAATTGCTTTTACAGTAAATGAACGAACAATAAGGACAGTATCTTTACTCAAGCACGGCCAGGGCTATCGGTTCTGCCCTGACCTATCCGGCCCTGACATGATACGGAAAGCCAGGATAACTCCAAGGCTCCACCCTATAAGAATCAACAGAAATATATTGTAATTGGTCACGCCTATATGAAGCCACTTGAGAAGAATCAAAAGACCTGCTGTTGCGGCCAGGATCAGCCATTCCAATTTGCGTCGCGTGCTCATACCGTTACCCCCCCGTTCGAATCTCTATGTCTGGAAAAGTGAAGGAACAAAACCGCAACCAAGATAACCAAGGCGGCAAAGAAAGTGACCCACTGAGGCAGATCCAGGCTGAATTTGGCAATCGAAACATTAAGCCCTGGCGTGAAAAACAATAGCGCGCATATGGCCATTAAGATACGGGCAGGCCAGCCCACCTTGTCCAGTAACCAGCCCTCGGTGGTAACTGTTAGTGCGTAAATGCCGGCAAAACCCCCTATGATAGCCAGGACTATCTGGTGCCAATTACCCACAAACAACATTCCAGGAGCAAATACGAACACAAAGGGAAGCACATATTTGGCTATTCCCAGACGAAAGGAGTGCACTCCCGTCTGCATGGGGTTGGAACCTGCTATGCCTGCCGCGGCAAAGGAGGCAAGGGCCACCGGAGGCGTAATGGCTGAAACCAGGCCAAAATAGAAGGCGAATAAATGAGCCGAGATGGGTTCCACACCCATCTGAACCAGAGCTGGGATCACCAGGGCGGCAAGTGTGATGTAGACCGCTGTGGTTGTGAGCCCCATGCCCAGAATCAAGGAAGCAATCATGGTAAGCACCAGTGCAATCCACAGGTTGCCACCAGAGACGCTGACGATTACATTAGTGAACTTCAGCCCTAAACCGGAGACAAAAACACAGCCTATAATTACGCCGGCAGCCGCACAGGCAATGGAAACCGGCACCGCCAACCGTGCCCCTTCCTCCAATGCACTCAGAATGCCCACAGGTGTCATACGGGTTTCTTTACGAAGAGAGCTCAACACCAGGATGGAAATTATGGCCCAGAATGCAGCGAACATTGGTGTGTAACCGATGATCATAAGCACTACTATGACAACGATTGACAAAAACAGGTGCCCTCCCCTCATGACCTCATCTTTAAAGACAGGCAATTCTTCAGGGGTTATGGTTGGCAGATTTCGCTTGCGGGCCTCAAAGTGAACCATAACGAAAATCGAGAAAAAGTAAATCAAGGCCGGAATAAGACCAGCCATAGCCACTTTCATATATGGTATGTTGAGAAATTCGGCAATTATAAAGGCAGCCGCGCCCATTACCGGCGGCATAATCTGCCCACCTGATGAGGCACATGCCTCCACCGCACCGGCGAAGTAATCCCGGTATCCGATTCGCTTCATCAGGGGAATTGTGAAGCTGCCAGTGGTTACTACATTTGCCACTGCCGAGCCGGATACCGAAGCCATGAGGCAGGAGGCGACTACCGAGGCCTTGGCCGGGCCGCCCACCTTGCTGCCGGTCAGGGCCAGGGCCACATTTATAAAGAAACGCCCTGCGCCCGACCGTACCAGAATGGCCCCGAAAAGGATGAACAGAAAAATGTAGGTGGCCATCACCATCAAAGGGATGCTGTAAATACCATTCTCCCGCATAAAGATATAGTCAATAATGCTGAACCAGGAAGTGGGCGGACCGTAGAATATGCTGAAAAAGTAATCTGAGAAGGCGGTCTGGACCAGGAAAAAGCCCAGAATAATCACCATAGCCCAACCCACCGCGCGGCGGGTGGCCTCCAAAAGGAGAATCAACATGATCGTGCCGGCCCAAAGGTCAAGCCCCACTAAATCGCCACGGCGGAAGATAAAGGCCTCCAGGTCCCACAGGGTATATACCTGAACGCATACTGTAAGCAATACCAGGAGCATATCCAGCAGAAACCAGGCATTCCTTGGGTCAGTCCATTTTTTTCGTCCCAGGGGTCGCAGCAGGAAACAAAGAGTCATCACAAAGGCAAGGTGAGTAGAGCGAAAGGCATGGGCCTCCAGCGAGCCAGCATATGCCACGTATACATGGTACACGCTCAGAGATAGAGAGAGCAGGCATACTAACAACTCCAGCCAGTAGGTGATAAGCCCCTTCTTCTGAGCAAGCAGAAACTCCAAGACGCTCTCTGTGCGTTTCTCGTCGTACTTTAATTTTCCTCCGCTATTTGTCAACTTTTGGTCCTTATTATTAAATGGATACCTTTATCGAGGGAAAAACTCGCATGAGGCAGGTATTAACCGTAACTGGGCATAAGCAGGGCCCGTTCTGTCGAACGGACCCTGAAAAGGTGGCTACATCATGAAGCCTTTTTCTTTGTAATAACGCAGGGCGCCGGGATGCACAGGGATGCGCGCACCCATAGCGGCTTTCTCGGGCTTGGACGCCTCAATAGCCTTCTTCTTGACTTTGGCCAATTCCGGCCAGTTGGCGTAAAGGGCCTTGACGATATTGTAAGCCACATCATCAGGCACGTCCTTGTTAATGACGATACAGGTCACTGTGCCCACCGCCGGCACATCGGCCTTCATACCCTTATAGGCGTCTTTAGGAATGACCGTCTCCATGAGGCCTGGCTCTGCCTTAAGAACCTTCTTCATATGGGCATCATCAATGGGAACCATGCGAATGCCGGGCCGGAAATTCAGATCGATAATGGTAGACTGGGGACAGGATGTCACGGCCATATAACAGTCGCTGTGCCCATCTTTCATAAGTGCGGCAGAGTCTGAGTAGCCAACATAGTTCACAAGACCGCCGTTCTTTTTGATGCTATCGAAGGTAATTCCGTAAGCGTTGAGTACAAGCTCGGCGATGGCCGTGCCGGAGAATCCAACCTTACCAGGGACAATTCGCTTGTCCTTGAGGTCAGCCACCGAATTAATATTGCTTTTCGCAGGTACCGCTATCTGGAATACACCAGGGTACAATGACATTAGATGGCGAAGGTTGGTGTTTTTTTTCTTGAATTTTCCCCGTCCTTCATAGGCATTAAAAGCAGTGTGAGTGTAGCTCCAGCCCAAATCAGCCCTGCCAGCGTTGACCGCCTTACAGTTGCCTACGCCACCGCCCGGAGCATTGGAAGAGCTAATGCCAAGGTTTTTCTCCACTATGGACATCATCGCCGCGCCCAAAGGATACCAGGAACCTCCCTGGGGGCCTGATGCCATACGCAGAAATTTTTTCTCCGCCTGAGCTCCAGGTGTCATTAGACAAACAGCCAACATAACCATGAACGCAACCAATAAAGCCTTTTTCATCATAACCGACCTCCTTTTAGTTGTTTAATGATAGCAGGCCAAACGAAGCACAATGCTTAACGTCTCCCTTATACAATATACATTATTAATTTTTATATTATCTGAAGGGGCTTTGTCAAGTGCGTTGTCAAGTTACATATTTCTCAAAAAATACATTTCTCACTTAAAAAAACGCTTGACAATATATTAAATATTTGTTTGTTTTGTTGCTAACATGGTAGCAGCATACAAGGAAATGCCGCTATTCCAAAAGCAATAATAATAATCATGGATACTTACAACAGATTGAATCAACTTGGTTTTTCGCAATACGAGATCTCCTGCTATCTCGCCCTGGTAGCAAAGCATCCGTCTAACGGATCCCAGTTGAGCAGGTTTTCGGGGATTTCAAGATCAAGGATCTATGACGTTTTGCGTAACATGACCAAAAGGGGACTTGTTCTGGAGATAGAAAACGGACTGTACGTCCCTTTGCCTCCTGACGAATTGATGAAAAGACTCCGCAACCGGTTTGAATCCAATCTTTCAATCCTTAAGAAACAACTCACAGAGGCATCCCAGGAAACCACTTATGAATACATATGGGTCATTCGTGGATATGAGGAAATATTGAAAAAAGCAGGCGAAATGATACGCTCAGCCCGAAAAGAACTCTATGTCCGTCTTTTTCCCAAAGCAGGCAGAATCCTTGAGAGAGATCTACAGGAAGCGGCGGCAAGGGGTGTTGGTATAAGATACATCTCTATGGGCAATATTCCCTTGACGTTCGATATTCAGGTTGTTCACCCGGAATCGGAAAGGCTCCTTGACACTATAGGGGGACGATCGTTCGATATCATTTCGGACAGGTCCGAGGCCCTGGTAGGAATATTTGAGGAAGGGAATGAAGACATCTCTCCCATCAACTGGACACGTAACCGCTGGTTTATCATTGCCAACCGAGACAGCCTTCGACACGACTTTTTTCATTACTTTCTGCATAAGGTCTATGACCGGAAAAAAACACTGTCGGAGAGGGAAAAGAGAATTTATAAACTAATTAAGTCTGACGATTAAACTTCAAAACACGTAACTCAATAAGTCCGAGCATTCCGACTGCTTCCCCCTTTTGCAAAGGGGGATTGAGGGGGATTTTTCTGATATAGCCCGAACTTTTTGAGAAGTTACCAAAACACTAGTTACCAAAACACTCATAAAGAAGGGGGTTATGATGGCTGAAAAGGTTATCATCATGGGGGCTGCGGGACGTGATTTCCACAACTTCAACATCTATTTCAGGGGAAACACCCGCTACAAGGTCATCGGTTTTACGGCTGCTCAAATCCCGGACATTGAGGGACGACTCTATCCGCCTGAGTTATCGGGTGATCTTTACCCTGAAGGTATACCCATCTATCCTGAAGAACAACTTACCGGCCTTATTCAGGAGCACAAGGTGGATCTGGTGGCTTTTTCCTACAGCGACATTCC
>MVDB01000154.1 GCA_002050025.1 Desulfobacteraceae bacterium 4484_190.2 | reverse complement strand
GGGTATAACGCAAACATCAAACGTTTACAGTACAATCCGGAAGAGGCTAAAAGGCTCTTAAAGGAAGCTGGCTATGAGAATGGGTTTGATATTACACTTACGGGTCCAAATGATCGATATGTGCAGGACGAAAAAATCGCCGAGGCCGTGGTGAAATATCTGGCAAAGGTGGGCATCAAGGCCAGGCTGGACGTGAAACCCAAGGCCGTCTTTTTCCCTGAAGTCTTTCAAGGCAAGCTTGAATTCTACCTCCTTGGATGGTTTGACGGTACCTTTGATATGGGTAGGACCTATTTCAAGCTGATTCATACCCGGGATAAGGACAAGGGCTTTGGGTCTTTGAACGGCGCCAATTTCACCAACCCTGATATAGACACACTCTTAGAGGCAACCGCCAGCATGGTGGACCAGGAAAAACGTAAAGGTGTCCTTCAGTACATTAACAAGCTCGCAATGGTTGGAAGTATTGCCTGTATTCCTCTCCATTATCAGCAGGATATTTATGCGATCCAGAAGGACAGGGGTGTCAAATTTCAGCCCCGTCCTGACCGCTGGATGGTCTTCAAGGAGATCTCCAAACAGTAACCCCTGAAGGAGAAGGGCAGGGCCGTATATGTTTCGGCTCTGCCTTATTTACAGCATGTTCACCTATATTGTGCGAAGGCTGATTCAAGGCATAGTTGTCCTTCTCGCCGTTTCCCTTATCTGCTTTATTGTCTTCCGCTCTGCCGGAGACCCCGCTGTATCCATGGCGGGTCAGTATGCCACATTTCAGGATATCGAGGAGGTAAGGAAAGTATTTGGCCTGGATAAACCATATTATATCCAGTATTTACGCTTTATTGCTAATGCATTACAGGGGAACTTCGGATTGTCTTTCGTGAACCGTGTGCCGGCGTTACCCCTTATCCTGGAACGTCTTCCCGCCACGGTGGAACTCGCCACATCTGCAATCCTCATTTCCGTTGTATTCGGCGTGGGACTGGGCGTTTTAGTATCCCTGAAGCCGTATCTCGTTAGGAACAGACTTATTATGGCAGGTTCCCTTTTCAATATTTCAATGCCCACCTTTCTCACAGGCATTTTACTCATCATGGTCTTTGCCGTCTACCTGAAGGTTCTCCCCCCCTTTGGTCGGGGAGAGACGGTCACAATCGGATTCTGGCGTACCGGCTTTTTGACCTGGAGCGGGATCAAACACCTGATTCTTCCAGCCTTCACGCTGGGGATGTATCAGCTTGCCGTGCTGTTGCGGTTGACCCGGGCAGGTATGCGGGAGGTTTTGACCGAAGAGTATATTAAAACTGCCTGGGCTAAGGGTCTCCCCCCGAGAAAAGTTATATTCAAGCATGCCCTGAGAAATGTATTGATACCTGTGGTAACCATGACCGGCCTTCAATTTGGTGAACTGATCGCTTTCTCCTTTGTAACAGAATTGATTTTTCAATGGCCGGGGGCGGGGAACCTGTTGCTTACATCTATTTTTGAGCAGGATCAACCCGTGATTGTTACCTATGTAATGCTGGCAGCACTTGTAATTCTCACGATAAATATCATCGTAGATATTCTTTACGCAATTTTGAACCCAAAGATTAGATATGAGTAAGGGATTCTTTAAATCAAAGATCGTGCATGACTTTTTTCACGACCCGTCCGCTGTCATAGGAAGCTTGCTGCTTGTGCTCTCCATCCTGCTTGCTTTTTTTGCTCCGTCGATTGCGCCCCAGAATCCCTATGACCTGGAGAAGGTGAGCCTTGAACACTTTTTGACTCCCCCCATTTGGATGGAAGGGGGTGAACCTGGATTTCTTTTGGGAACTGATGATCAGGGCCGGGACATCTTCAGTACAATCCTTTACGGGTTCAGGACTTCCCTGATCGTGGGGTTTGGTGTAGTACTTATTGCCGGAACCTTTGGTATTATTGTGGGATTACTGGCCGGTTATTATGGTGGGGTCATGGATACGGTGACCATGCGACTGGCTGACACCCTCTTCTCCTTCTCCACGACCCTGATTGCAATTCTCCTCTTGGGACTCTTTAATAGGAGCGGAGTGTTTGTCGTTATCATCGCCATATGTGTAGCAGACTGGGTCAAGTATGCACGAACCATGCGTGGCAGTGTCCTGGAAGTTAAAGAGGAGGCCTATATTACTGCGGCGAAGGCAACCGGGGCAGGAGATCTCAGGCTTCTCTTGAGGCACCTGCTTCCCAATGCTATTCCTCCCATTTTTGTGATCGTTGCCGTGGATTTGGCGGTAGTCATCATGCTTGAAGCGACGCTGAGTTTCCTGGGCGTGGGCGTTCCACTCACTGAACCCTCCCTGGGGATGATGATTTCCATCGGAAAAAACTATATGTACGCTGGGATGTGGTGGCTTGTGCTCTTTCCGGGAATTGCCTTGTTTCTGTTAGTGATAGGGATTAATCTTTTTGCAGACTGGCTGAGAGAAGAGCTCAATCCCAAGATTGAGTGAACCCTTTGGCAGCAGAATCTCCTTGTAGAGCCCCGCATATACAAGGTGTATGAGAAACAACGAGTTACGATTTATTCGCGGATGCTTTGATAGCCCCCTTGTATTCCTTTTTTAGAAAATACAATTTGCCACAACTGATTCCTTCTTGACCGGAAACTACCCGCACATGAAAGAAGATAGTATGTCCACATTCTATAGAATCTTTGATCATACGTGTCTTTGATTTTGTCCCAGTTTTTCGTGAATTTGCCGTACCAGGTCATTAACGTTTTATCATAATACTGTCCAAAACTATGCCAGTCTTCAAGTACGAATATCCCTTCTGCTGCTGAAGTGATTTGTTTTGCCGATGGCAGCATTGAATTTGGAAAGATATATTTATTAATCCAGGGATCTGTTGAACTTACAGAAGAATTTCCCGCAATCGTATGCAGTAGAAACAACCCATCGGAAGCGAGGCAGCGATGGACAACTTTCATATAGGTCCTGTAATTTCTGGAACCCACATGTTCAAACATGCCAATTGAAATAATACGGTCAAATTTTTCTTTTAACTTTCGGTAATCCTGTAATTTAATTTCAACAGGTAGCCCCTTGCAGAATTTTCTGGCGAATTCTGTTTGCTCCTTTGAAACGGTTATCCCAAGCACCCTGACATCGTATTTTTCTGCTGCGTATTTTGCAAAGCCGCCCCAGCCACACCCGATATCCAGAACCTTCATGCCAGGCTTTAAACCCGTTTTTCTGCAGATTAAGTCCAGCTTTGCCTCTTGTGCCTTATCGAGGGTTCCTGCTTTATTCCAATAGCCGCAAGAATAGTTCATGCCTTTGTCTAACATAATAGAGAAAATATCATTGCCAATGTCATAATGCCACTTTCCGATTTCATAAGCCTTTGATCTGCTTTGTGCATTCGTTATCTTAGCCTTGAGAATGGCCCATAAGATCTGCTTTGACTTTTTAGCCTTTTTATCCAATCTTGCGTCCATGATTTTATAAAAGAATTGATCCAGGGCTTCACAGTCCCACCAGCCATCCATATAAGTTTCTCCCAACGCAAGAGAGCCTCCGGCCAGAACCCTTTCATAAAATGACACATTTCGGACTTGGATATCCCAGGGCCTGTTCCCGTTAATCCGAACATCCGCAAGATCGAAAATATCCTGGATCGTTTGTTTTCCATTTGTTTTTTCCATAGGGTTACGTCCCTCAATCCGAGATTGAAAAAGTGTGAAGCGTCTAAAGTGAACTAAAGTGCCTAAATTTTAGTTCACTTCAAACCCTGGCCCAGAATTGGTTTTAAAAGGCCAGTGTCAAAGAAGGCCAATTATGAGTTGTTCTTAAGGCCTATAAGCACTCCAAGTGTGTCGCACCAGGGCAGGCTTTAGCTCACTTGTAACTTTTCCGGTTTATCCGGGTTAGGAGTACAAGAAACATAGAACTTTACTTTTTACGAATTCATCAAAATTGATGGGTTCGAAAAGGGTTATGTTTCGTAATTGTATATGATTACTGAAAATGGCTAACACTCGTTTGAACTACCACAATACAGGTGATCTTTGTCAAGCGAAATTGCGTTTACCCCAGAGCAGGATACAGCAATTCTAATTTTGGATTTATTGATAAGGACTTCCTTTTTTGTGGGAGGCGTATGAAAAAATTGGACTTTCTGTTTAGATAGAAAAATTTCAGTGACAAGCACTTCCAGGGCATCAAAGCTTACCTCAACTCCATCGAAAAACACTGCCCGCATCAACACTTTCAAACCGATTCCCGATCTCCGCAAACCCCAGGCCAAAAAAAGAAAAGCCCTGCACCCGGCTTGTGCCTTACGCCCTGACTTTGAGCCGACTCACAGGGTTTCGGCTTTACGATTTAAAATGCACCTGGCTTGACGAAAACCATTATTTTGGTTTTAACTCGCAATTTTGTTCATATGTTCCCTCGCCGGATATTTCAACCTTCGAGGTTCCTTTTCTGTAGCCTTTGGCTTTGATTTTTATCTTCCATTTGCCATCTTCAAGGTTTATCATTTCGTAATATCCCGATGCGTTAGTCCAGGCATTCTTCTTGCCAGTGCCATCGCAAGCGATCTCGGCATTCTTAATTGGCTTACCAGTGTCCTGATCAGTGACAATGCCGTAAATGGCACAAAGAGTTGGGGGTGGACTTCCCGCATATTCATCAGACCCTATGGCGTCAAGCTTTCTCGTTTCCGACTCTTTTGCTTGATACATCCTGGTCGTGCCCTCGAAAATAACGCCTTCGTCAATCACCACGGCCGGAGCCAGGATATCTCCAAAAACCTTGCCTGGCGCATGGATATCTACCCTCTGGTCTGCAATGATGTTACCATGGACCTCTCCGCTTATGACAATATAGGAGATATGCATATTGGCTTCGATCAATCCCTCTTCTCCAACAATAATATGCCCGCCATTCGATATTTCCCCTTTAAAATGACCGTCTATTCTGATAGTGCCTTGAAATGATAATTTTCCCTCGAACTCAGTATTCTTCCCCAGGAAGGTGATCGCCTGATCTTTTCTTTTCATGATAAAGCCTCTCAGTTTTTTTTCGAAAATTCTTGAAGATGCATAAGCAGAGATATACTTCAGAGATAGCTCTTTTGCAACTATATCCGAAAGGTAATTAATATAAAAAATCCTTTGAAAAGAGAGGAGTAGTGTGTCAGTCAGAGGCCATGGAGGGAGGCCTCTCATTAGGAAAAAATAGGGCTGCTGAATACCTGGCCAGTAATAATTACTACAGCTTTACGTTGCCATGTCTTTGATAAGCTCGTAAAAAGTCGGAAATCCGTTAAAACGTCATTCCGGCGGAAGCCGGAATCCAGTGTTTTCAGTATGTTCTGGATGCCGGATCAGGTCCGGCATGACGAATTGGGAGTTTTTACGAAATCATCAAGTTTTGGTTATACTCTTTTTATTAGAAATCAGATCTCTTGGAATTTTAAGAACCTGTCCTATCTGCAGATGAGTACTTCTGAGTTGATTCATATATTGTATGTCTTTGGTAGTGGTTCCGAATCGATTTGCAATCTTCCACAGGGAGTCTCCTTTCCTGACCACATACTCTGCGAATTCCCCTTTTATCTTTAGGCCGGATATGGGAGTTGAGACCTTCTTAACAGATACGTAGTGTTTTCCGGTCGGAATCTTGAGTTTCCAACCCACCTTTATATAATGACTGCTTCTGAGTCCGTTCATTGCCATAATGGACCTGACACTTGCCCGATGTCTTCGTGCTATGATTGATAAAGTTTCTCCCCTTCGAACCCTGTGTACCACATAGGGGGGACGCCACACAGGAATATCGTCTATTTTTGCGAGCAGTAATTCCCCTTTGCCTTCCGGGACATTGAGGCCATATGGTCTGTCTGGTGTATAATTGTACCTCAATTCGGGATTCAGGCCTCTCAGGCTCGTGTAGGAAACATCGAGGTGCTCGGCCACGGCTTTGAGATGGATCTCTTTCTCAATGTTAACCTTTTCGCTTTTTATTTCCTCATCCACAGGAGGTAAGGTCATGCCGTGAGCCTCAGGGTCATTTAAGATATGCAATACGGCCAGAAATTTTGGGAAGTAGAAGGCTGTTTCCCTGGGAAGTTTTTTGTAAAGGTCCCAGAAATTATCAAGATAATTGATCCTCTGGCTACGGATACGTTTCAATACGGCACCCTCTCCGCAGTTGTAAGCAGCCAGAACCGTGGCCCAGTCGCCAAAGATCTGATGCAGTTCCTTGAGATAAGCGATGGCTGCCGTGGTAGATTTTTCCGGGTCCATTCTTTCATCGATCCACCGATCCCTTTTTAGACCGAATTTGTATCCCGTTGAAGCGATAAACTGCCAAAGGCCAAGGGCCCTGGCCCTTGAAAACGCCCTTAATTTGAATCCACTTTCAATTAGAGGTAGCCATGAAAGCTCTTCCGGAAGCCCTTCTTCCTTCAGGGCTTTTACGATTGCAGGGCGATATCGTCCTGAGCGGCGGTAAGAATCAAGAAAAAAATCGCGCTCTCTCATTGTAAATAGCTTTATGGCCTTTTCCACGTGTCTGTTCATTACAAGGGGAATAGCCTTATGGTACCCATTAGCTACCGTAAATCTCGATGAGTAACACTCTATGATTCGCTTAGAAATGGTAAAACGCAAATCATCCTTTTGCTGTAAGATTTCAGGCTCCTCAGAGCCTGTATCTACCTTCAAGATGAGAGAATATGCTTGATCAAGGGCATCGAGGGAATTGTCCAGGTCCCCCTTGTCCCAAAAATCGAATGAAGCATGACAGAACTCCAAGGCCGAATCAAGCATCTCCTGGGCTGGCTTTGTGGGTGATTCCTCCTCAGTAAGTGGAGGGCCATTTTCAAAGGGAACGGCCTTGGGCAGAAGTTTTTCCTTTGTTTCACCCTCCGGCAGAGCGGAGATCTCTCCATCAGGTATTTGTAAGGATAATTCAGGCCCGGTTTTATCCGGGACAACTTTCTCTTCAGAGGTTTGCTTGTCAGTTCTAAGGTGAGATGTTTGGGTAACACAACTGGCACATATCAGGAGGGAGACCACGACAAGACATATTTTGGCACTGAGCAACTTAGAATAAATTTCCACTTTTCTCCATATACTTTATGCAAAAGCAGGATAGGAGGTTGTCCGAGAATGGCTATTTTTCCCAATCTCGGAGACCCTCTCAGTTGGTCTCCTATATGTTATACCGGTTTCTGCCTTAAGGTCAAACCTTCAAATCAGTCAAGGCCTGAACTTTAAGAGTAAGAATCAATCAGAAACGATTTTTTTGGTGTCCGATGGTAATTTGTGGGTGTACACTATCCAAAGGCGACAGATCTTGATTTGGGCCTCTCGATATCTTGCTTGGTCACAAGGGTTAGGATAAAATCCGGCTCAAAGCCCAACATGTTGCAGGTCCATAAAAACGAACCGATTTCTTGGCTTTCACTGTGGAACCAAGTCCAGGCGCCCTCACTAAAAATGGACCTGACTTTACCCTTATGCGCTCTTGCATCTCCTTGAACGTCTTTGATGGCTTGTTCCAGTACAGCAGCCCAGAGTCTTACATAGCCTTCTGCCATCGCATTTATCTCCAAAAAAATGGTTTTTGTTAAGTGTCAAGCGCAATGAAGGCCTGACTGCGAATGCCTCGTCCTCGTTTATGAATTACTGCCGTTAACAAACGCTGACAAATTGCAAGATGAATGCCACCCTGTTGAATTCAATCTTGCGGAAATTAACTTATTGATTTATCTAATAATTGGATACCGGATTGAAGATTTTAAGCAGGTATTGGTTCAATTTAGATGGGTTAGAATGGGTCAAAAAGCGCGTTGCATGTTTACCAGTTTGTTTCTAAACTACTATATCCAAAAGACGTTTTTTGCTGACCCCTAAGTCTTCATCATCTATGTCCTGCTCTTCTTCTTGCTGTGCCTCCCTTCTCTTTTTTCGCCGTTCCTCTTCCTTTTTTTCTTTTTCAAAACGAATCCTGTCCGATTTTTGGGTATTCTGCACTGTTACCTTTCTTTCCTCAGCCTGCTTTTCCTGCTGCTGAGCGATCCCCACCTGGCTGGTGTGGTCTATTATCATCGGATGGTATGGAGGAATCGTAACCATTTTGAATTATTCACTTTTTGTAATCTCAGGTTTTAAAACATCTTCACTTTCTTTATCGGCCTTTTTAAAAAAAACTTTACCTTAATTGTTGTATTGGTAACATCTCAACAAGTACGGGCATTCCGACTGCTTCCCCCTTTTATAAAGCGCAGTACAGGCGGAAAGGATAGCCATTACCGGAACTGATCTCTTATGGGGCTGTCTTCAGATGAATTTTAAGGCTAATCCGCCGTTCAATGAAATGAGGCAGTCCTGCCGTGATAACGCCGTATGGCAATAAAATGATGCCATATGGCGAGATCTATTTTGTGCCATATGCCATATATTGTATAAAAAACCAATGATTGTCATATGGCACAATAGAAGGCGGGATTTAAAAAAGAGATCCGCATGGCCCAATATCTTTCCGGACTTTTGAGAACTTATCAATCAACAACTATAGCAACATATCAAAGCCAGGTCTGGGCCAGCGGATTTGTAAGTTCTCAAAAAGGAAAAATGAAAGGCTTACGCCTGAATTCCTTATTCGGAGTTTACCCTGAGGGTTTTATCCTCAAGTTATTGAGACGAGACGTGGATTCGCCCCAACTTATTGAGATGTTACGGATTTTCTAATAAAGTACTGGTATATTGATAACTTACTTGTATTGAGCCGAAACTATGCGTTCTGGCATATTTAGAAAAGGTCTGGTGAAAGGGAACTTAGGCTCAGGAAAAAGGGGAGGGGGCAGGCGATCGCGCACCAATGAACTACTTGTTTCTTTTTTTGATCATTGCAGGGGCCAACAGGTCGCGTTCTCTTTCCTTCTGAATGAGAAACACAGCGAACAGAACGCCAAGGCCGCCCAACATTTGAAGCCCCTCCAGCCGTTCTCCCAACCAGAGGTAGGCCATAAGCCCGGCAGCGATTGGCTCGAAAGTCGAGATTATCGTCGCCCGAGTGGCAAATATGCCGAAGGGGACAATGGTGCCGATGCTGACAGAGTAAAATATTAACAGCCAGGATTTTGTGTCCCAGCCCATGGTGAGAAGCCGTGCCGGTCCAAGGGCCAGGTTAAAGGTGATGCTGGCCCCTATCAAGGCGTAGCAGAGAATAGTCCAGGGGGAGTAATTGCGCAAATTGTACTCGGAGTACACACAGTAAAAAGCGAAAGTCACTGCCGCGCCCAACCCCCATAATACGCCCCATCGGTTAAGATTGAGGAGGCCTATGTTGTAGCCACCCACTACTAAGTAGCAGCCCCCGAGGGCCAGGCCCAGGGCTATTATTTTTGTTAGCCCCATCCGTTCGCCCATAAACCGCCAGGCATACACAGCAATGAGGGTTGGGGCAAGGTATTCGAGCAGGATAGCTGCAGCAGTAGAAATCTTGGATATTGACGCCAGATAGCAGCAGTTGACCGCAGCCAGGCCTAAGGAGCCCAGGAGTATGAAACTGAGAATATCCCGTGGCCTTATGATAAGAGTCTTTGGCCTGGTGAGCAATAGCCATGCCGCGGTCAGGATGGCCCCAAAGGTCATCCGCCCCTGTGCCAGGACGAACGGCGACAGACCCCCATTCATTAAGTATTTGGAAACTACTCCATTGGATGCCCATAACACGGCCGCGCCCAGACAGGCCACGGCGCCTTTGGTTGTTGAGGAAAGGGGAATGATTGCTACCGTTAAAACTTAACTTTAGGTGCTTCCTGGCGCTCTTTTGGGACTTTAAAGAACGTTGCTTTTTCAAACCCAAACATCCCGGCGATTATATTGGTGGGGAAGGTGCGTATTTTGATATTATAAACCTTTACTGTTTCATTAAAGCGACGGCGTTCAACAGCAATACGATTTTCAGTTCCGGCCAGCTCGTCCTGTAACCGGATAAAATTGGTATTTGCCTTTAATTCAGGATAGCGTTCAACTACCACAAGCAAGCGCGACAGGGCCGAGGAAAGTTGATTATTGGCCTGAATCTTTTCATCAATACTGCCGGCCCCTGCCACCTTTGAACGGGCCTCTGTAACTTTCACAAAGACTTCTTTTTCGTGGGCCGCATAACCTTTTACCGTTTCCACGTAATTGGGGATAAGATCATAACGGCGTTGAAGCTGGTTCTCTACCTGTGCCCATGCACCCTTCACAGATTCATCCATAGTCACGAGGTTGTTGTAGGTCCCCTTAATGTACGAATAAGGGATCACAATGATTAAAATAATTATACCAACAATGATCAGTAAGGTTTTAAGCCCTTTACTCATGTTATCCTCCTAATGCATCAACTTGTTTTGATAGTTTGCGAACCTCTGCCAAATATTTCTGGAAAAGCCCTCTCATTTCATTGTCGCCCGGTTTTATTTTATGATCTCTAACATTGAGTAGTTTTTCAAACACACTGGAATCCATGTCAAATGCCTGGGCTGTGACCCGGATGATCTGAAGTTTTTCTTTAGGCAGTTCCAACCCTTTCACGTGAAGAAGCGCCTCAAAAATCGCAACGAAGGCCCGGATAGACTGGCTGATTACATCTTTTAGGGCCCGTCCTTTGCCTGATGTTTCCAGATAGGCTTCCCTGAGTAAAAGCAGTTTTCCCTTGATTTCCCGCTCGCACTGAAGCCTTATAAATTCAAGTTTAAATGAGAGGTCTTTCAGGATATCTTTGCCATAAACCGGCACGTAATTGCCTTTAAAACTCAGGTACTCTATGGGGAATACGTCCGTCGAGGTTTCCACATAGTTTTCCGTTAAAAAAACTGGAATTGCAACATTTCTCTTTCGCCATTTTTTTACAATTTCGAATGCTCTATCAAGATGCTCTATTCCTTCTTCAGAAAGAACAATCATAAAATTGATGTCGGACTTTCCGGGCCGGTAATCCTTACCCGTAGCACTGCCATAAAGCATAATGCTGACAAGGTCACCGCCATAAACATCCTTGTAATCGGCGGTGATATCCGGAAATATCTCTTTTGGATCTTTTATATTTTTTCCCATAGTTACCTCGTAACTTCGTAACATCTCAATAACCTCGTAACTTCGTAACATCTCAATAACTGCGGGATGTATTAAGAAAATCCCCTCAATCCCCCTTTGCAAAAGGGGGAAGAGTTCGGTGTGCCCGGAGTTATTGAAATGTTGAGTAAATTCTTACCGTTAAAAGATTTTAACCTGTGCGGTTAGAATCAATTCTTTGATATTGTTAGTCTTGTAGTGTGGGTTGAGAGGTCTTGCTTATTTGGGTTTCGCTAATTATGTGTGGTTTGCATATCATGGGAAATCAGCAAAATCAGATTAAAACAACGAAACCCACCTCCCTTTTGCCGTTCAACCCAACCTACAAGGAACCGTAAAATGTTTAGCCG
>MVDB01000012.1 GCA_002050025.1 Desulfobacteraceae bacterium 4484_190.2 | reverse complement strand
TTTGACTAAGTAACCAAATCCTTTCAAATTACCCAGAATTGTTCCGGGATTTTCAAACAAGTAAAAATCAAAAGATATATTAAAAATAGTTGCTTTATTTATCTGTAAATATGCAGGTTGTCAGATTCACAGTTGCTTCAGTTTTCATCAGTTAACCTTGATGCATTCGTAAAAAGTAAAACTCATTTAACGACCTGAAATAATTAAACATAGCTGCTATTTTCACTTGCTTTTTGCTTTACATTTTGGTATAAGCAACTCACGTAATCAATCAAAATGCAGGTGAAGAGCATGATTCGAATTAAAAACCAAAAACAGAACGATCTTTTTGATCCCTGGAGTTTTCTGAGCCCAAAACGTCGAGAACTACTGGATAAGTCATGGGCGGGGCTATTTAAAAAAGAACTTCTGTGTGAACTTCCCGTTGGCAAAGTGGCCCCGTTTTTTAATGATGAGTTTGGCCGTCCTACAAAAGAACTATACACTGTGCTTGGTGCTCTGGTTCTTCAGCAAACACACGATCTGAGCGATGAAGAAACAGTCAACCAATTGTCTTTTAACATCCAGTGGCATTATGCTCTCAATATCACCGAGGAGTCGGATTCAGCCAAATATATGTGTCCTAAGACCTTATGGAATATGCGCAGCATTGTTGTCGATAATGCTCTGGATACAGTTTTATTTGACTATACTACCGATAAGCTGGCAAAGGTTTTCAAGGTCAACACCGACAATCAAAGGATAGACTCGGTTCACATTAAATCCAACATGCGGCGCCTAGGTAGAATCGGTATTTTTACTTCAGGCATCAACAAGTTTCTGGTCAACTTAAAGCGTGGGCACAAAGAGATATTTGATACTGTAGATAAAGGCATCATTGATAAATATTTTTCTGAAAAATCCCTGCAATGCTTTTCTATGGTAAAGCCTTCAGAATCGGCCAAAACTCTTGCCTCAGTCAGCGCTGATCTTTTTAACTTGGTTCAGCAGTTCAAAGATCATCCCGAAGTTAAGGCTATGCATAGTTACAAACTGCTTGAGCGCGTTTTAAAAGAACAATGCAATGTCAATGTATCAGATGATAAGGATCCGGTTGAAGTGAAAAAGCCAAAAGATATTCCTTCTGACTCTCTTCAGAACCCTTCAGATCCTGACGCAACCTACAGTGGTCATAAAGGACAGGGTTATCAGGTACAGGTGATGGAGACCTACTGTAAGGAGGAAGAAGCCAGAGAAGGGACACTGAATTTGATCACCCATGTTCAAGTGGACCCTGCCCATGAAAGCGATGCCAATGCCTTGATTCCCGCTATTGAATCGACCAAGGAACGTAACCTTTCACCTGAAGAAGTTTTAGCCGATTCTCTTTATGGCAGCGATGAGAACTGTCAGGAGGCCAAACAGCTTGGTGTAGACCTTATTGCTCCTACAATGGGCAGCAAAAAAGAAAGTAGCATCAGCCTGTCGGATTTTGAAGTGACTGAAAAAGGAACCATTGTTTCTTGCCCGCAAGGCCATAAGCCTATTAGGACAAAAAAGAAGAAAATCAGGCACACTGTAGCTTTTGATTCCCAGCAGTGCATGAATTGTCCGAATCAGACCACCTGCCCGGTGAAGCAAGGCAAGAAGCATCATTATCTTCGCTATACGGAAAAAGAAATGAGATTGTCAAAGCGAAGAGCTTATGAGCAAACCGATGAGTTTAAAGACCGCTACAGGTGGCGTTCAGGCTCTGAAGCTACCGTGTCAGAATACGACAGAAGAACTGGAGTTAAACATCTGAGAGTTAGAGGTCTTAAGGCCGTTCGGTTCTGTGCCACCTTAAAAGCCATCGGAGTGAACATCTTCAGGGCAACTGCCGTCCGAAAGGCGGTTAATGATTATAAGGCAGCCCATGAAAGAGGCTTGTCAGGTCAAATGCATGCTATTTATGTTATCAAAGAGCATTTTCTAATGGCTTGGAGCCAATTGAGAAAGTTTTTTGTCCTATTTATCCGTAGTTATGGGCATATGACCATAACTACCGCATAATGGGCTTCTGACTTTTTACAGGGCCATCAACCTTGGCAATCTCGTAAAAAGTCCCAAAACCGTCATGCCGGACTTGATCCGGCGTCCAGAAGTAATTGAATTTACTGGATTCCGGCTTTCGCCGGAATGACGTTTTCAAGAGATTCTCGACTTTTTACGAAACCATCAACCTTCTTCAGCGGCCAGATCTATACCCTTGACCGGTAAAGCACCGGTTGAGAGTGTAGAATCGGCCCGGATATGTCCTCCCTCTGGTAAAAGTGCCAGGATTTTAAGGCGGTGGGAAAAAGAGGTAGTGAGATGGCGCTACACACATGTCGGCGCTCCTGAAAAACAGGATTAAAAGGTTCCCAATGGAACTTGTCCTGACGCCCCGGGGCAAAGACATGATCCCGGTACTTGGACCCGTAGTCACCATCTCACCAAAATATATTTTATCACATATCTTCAAATACATTCAACAACTCTTTTTATATTATTTTTCTATTCCTTTTTTCTTGGCATGTGAGGAATTCTTCTGTAAAAGAACTCTTGAAATAATGGAGGATAAATAATGAAATGTGCTATATGCGGAATTGAAGTTGATTCCATTGATGAAGCCATAGATGAGGGTTGGATCCCATATATTTGGGAGGGAGGCCAGGAAAAAGAAGGGCCGTATTGTGGCTCATGTTCCGAGATACTCATTCAAGTAAATGAAGACGGTGAATATGTGGTAAAAGAAGAATATAAAGGGAAAATCACATACCAGGAGGGGGATTTTATTGAAGAAGAACCCCAGGAATATGTGTCAACAGGGGTTATCCTGGAATATTGCGATAACTGACCTTACGAGGGAAACAGTTGATCTAAGGAATAGACTACGGAATCAAACCTGTTCCCCCTCATTTACGCATTAGCGCTTATGCCCATATTCGTTCCCCTATTCCAACTACGGCAAAGTGACCTATGAGATGCCATTTTGGCATGTACTTTATTCCCATGAATAAAATAGACGATCTTTTTGTTTGATAGAGATCGGATACCCAAATGGGCCTCGCAAACAGGCTTGAGGCAGTATAGCCGGGAAGATTTTGTCTTATCTGACATATTTTGACAGCCCAATGGCAGTTTTTGTCAGTTTCTCTATCGGGGCTATTTCGGTTAAGTTATCCTAACTATTCAGAATTTAAGTCAGTATTTATTTCAATAGGGGTGTGGCACAAGTCTTGAAGAACGATATAGAAAGATCTAAACCTGCCAGGGTTATTCAGTAAATTGGAGATCCAATGGGCTACATTCTCGTTATTGATGATGATGATCACATCTGCTACATCCTAAACACATTTCTTACAGGAATGGGTTATGAGGTGAAGGTCGCTCACGATGGGGAAGAAGGAATTAAGCACTTTGACAAAGGTCGCGATTTCGATTTAGTCATTACCGATATTCGTATGCCAGGAATGGGCGGTTGTGAAGTTGCCAGATATATCAGAGGCTCGGATAGGTCATCCACACCCATAGTGGCGATTACCGGATTTAGTGAAAGTGATATTAGCAAGGAACCCTTCAATTCTCTATTGATGAAGCCATTCGATCTGGAAGCCCTTAGAGACATCGTCACGTCATTAACAAAAAATTGCTGAAGGGGGAACCTCGCCATGATAGAATTCAAAAGCTTACATTTCCGGGGGTTCTCGGGAAGGGAATTACGTCTCTGATATTGGAGAGACCGGTCACAAATTGAATAAGGCGCTCAAACCCAAGTCCAAAACCGGAGTGAGGAGTTGACCCGAATTTTCTCAATTCCAGGTACCACCAGTAGTCATCAGGGTTAAGATTCATCTCCTTGATCCTTTCAACCAGGGTATCATAGTTATCTTCACGTTGGCTCCCGCCGATGATTTCTCCGATCTTTGGCACCAGCACATCCATTGCTCGCACTGTCTTTCCATCCTCGTTCAGCTTCATGTAAAATGCCTTTATCTCTTTTGGGTAGTCCACAAGTATTAGGGGCTTGTGAAAGACCTTTTCGCAAAGGTACCTCTCATGCTCCGATTGAAGGTCGCATCCCCAGTTGACCGGAAATTCAAACTTTTCCTTTGCTTTTAAGAGAATTTCTATGCCTTCCGTATAGGTCAGGTATTCAAAATCCTGTGACACCAGCTTTTCAAGGGTATCCACTACGGTAGTATCTATAAAACGGTTAAAGAACTTTATGTCCTCTTCACATTTTTCCAGCACATGGGTAAAAATGTATTTAAGCAGTTCTACTGCCAATTCTGCATTGCACTGGAGATCGCAAAAGGCCATTTCTGGTTCAACCATCCAGAACTCCGCCAGGTGACGGGATGTATTTGAATCTTCTGCTCTGAAGGTGGGTCCAAAAGTGTAAACGTCCCCCATGGCAAGCGCATAGATTTCTGCTTCAAGCTGTCCGCTCACGGTCAGAGAGGCAGGTCCTCCAAAAAAATCCTGTGTAAAATCAGGGTGACCGTCTTTTTGGGGTATCTGGTCCAGGTTAAATTTGGTCACCCTGAACATCTCTCCGGCCCCCTCGCAGTCGCTCCCGGTAATAATGGGTGTATGAATATAGATAAAACCTCTCTCCTGAAAAAAGGAGTGAATGGCATAGCTCATGGCATTTCTCACCCTTGCCACAGCGCCAAAAGTATTGGTTCGAGGCCTCAGGTGAGCAATGGTTCGCAGAAATTCAAAGGAATGCCGCTTCTTCTGAAGAGGGTAAACAGCAGGGTCAGCCCACCCCACGACATTGACCTCATCTGCCTGAAGCTCTACCCGCTGACCCTTGCCAGGGGAGGCCGCCAATAAACCAGTGGCCTTGATGGAACACCCTGTCTGCAATGCAAGGACCTCGTCCTTATAATTGGGAAGTTTTCCATCGGCTATCACCTGCAGGCTACTCATACAAGACCCGTCATTTACTTCAATAAAAGAAAACCCGCCCTTAGAGTCTCTTTTCGTCCTCACCCAGCCCATTATGGTGAAACGGGAGCCAATCTGTCCTGAAGAAAGTATTTCAGTGATTCTTTTCCTTTTCAAACCTGTAACCTCAATTGTTTAGAACCCTAATCGGGCGAAACAAACCTGTAAATTTTCGATAGATGCGTTGGCACACAAGGCTCTTGCAAAACTACAAAGTGTCTTTCATAAATCATTCATAGACACTATGTAAAATAGGCAGATATCTTTCCACATTGATTGAACGAAATCCCCCTCTATCCCCCTTTATTAAAGGGGGAAGCATAAGTCCTCCCCTTTTGTAAAGGGGAGATAGAGCGGATTTATTAGCACCTTTTGGCTCAATTAGGGTAGTAGACACTTTTTTTGAGCGGCAAAGCCGCGCTGTATAGAATTGCGAAGCAATTCTATCCTTCTTTTTTCTCAAATTCTGCCATAAATGCCACCAGGTCCTTTACTGCCCAGATATCTGTGGCATTGTAGATGGAAGCCCGGCAACCACCAACTGAACGGTGTCCTTTCAATCCTCCCAGCCCCTCTTCCAAGGCCTGGGCCACAAATCTTTTTTCCAGATCCTCATTTGGAAGCCTGAATGTCACATTCATCAAAGACCTGCTATCCTTGGCCGCAGTGCCATGATAAAAATCAGATTGATCAATGAAGTCGTATATAAGGGCTGCCTTCTCTTTATTGACCTTTTCCATTTCCTCAAGTCCACCAATGTTCTCTTGAAGCCATTTGAGAACCAGATTGGTCGTATAAATGACCAGGCAGGCCGGCGTATTGAACATGGAATTTTTTTCACTGAATGTAGTATATTTCAGCATTGTAGGGATGTTATCCGGGACTCTTTCGAGCATGTCCTTTCGAATAATTACCATGGCCGTGCCCGCAGGCCCTATATTCTTCTGTGCCCCCGCATAGATCAACCCGAAAGGCTTTGCATCAAAAGGCCGACTCATGATGTCCGAAGACATGTCGCAGAAAAGAGGAACATTTCCGCTTTCAGGGAATTTGGCCCACTGAGTGCCTTTAATCGTGTTATTCGAGGTAAAGTGGAGATACGCTGCATCCTCATCTACTTTGAAGTCTTTTGGAATGTACGAGAACCCCTTATCCTCGGAAGAGGCGATCACGCGTACATCCTTACCCTGGATTTTGGCCTCCTTTATCGCTTTGGTGGACCATGTGCCTGTGTCTATAAAATCCAGAGGTTTCCCTTCCAGGCTTAGATTCATCGGGATCATGCAAAACTGTAGGCTGGCACCACCCTGGATGAAAAGGACATGGAAATCTTCGCCGAGATTCAAGAGGTTCTTCGTCATTTCAACTGCCTCATTTATCACATCGTCAAACCACTTTGAACGATGGCTCACCTCCAGGATAGACATCCCGGAGCCCTTGAAATCTAGGAGTTCTGCCTGTATTTCTTCTAAAACAGGCAAAGGCAATGCAGCCGGACCAGCATTAAAATTGTGTATTCTTTTACTCATTGGTAACCTCCTTTAAATAACTTAGCTTGCAAGTTCTTCCAGCGTTTCTTTAACTATCTTGAGCCCTTCTTTGTCTTTCTCGTATGGTGGGCGACCCTCCAGGTCCGCCTCAATGATACCATTTCTGAAAGGGATAAAAGTCAAGAAATGAAAATCAGGCATTTGCTTCAACAAAAAATCCCTATCCTTGTCCGACCGGATCTTATTGCCAACAAAACTCAGTTTTTTTATCCCGATATCGCCCGCCAGTTTGCTGATCTGATGCGCTGTCTCAATGCTCCGCCTTCCTGGTTCCACTACGACCACCAGCCGGTCAACGGCCATGGCCGTACCCCGGCCCAAGTGTTCCAAACCGGCCTCCATATCCATTACCACTGCCTCATCCCGGGCGAGCACAATATGACTAACCAAATTCTTGAGGAGGATACCCTCAGGACATACACATCCTGCCCCACCTACTTTGACACTTCCCATAACCATTACTTTTACACCATCTACTTCGACGGACAGTTTGTCAGGGAGGTCGTTAACTTTTGGGTTCAGCTTAAAAAACTGTCCCATAGTACCCGCCTTGGCCCCAGTTCTTTCCTCGATCAGATCCTTCATTTGTGAAATGGGAACTATTTCACCGCTGTTTTTGACGCCAAGGGCCTGGGCCAGATTGGCATCGGGATCCGCGTCAATGGCCAGCACCTTTTTACCCTCGCTCGCGAGGGCCCGAATTAGAAAAGCGGCAAACGTAGTCTTCCCCACGCCTCCCTTACCACTTACGGCGATCTTCATATCCTGTCTCCCTGTGTTTTCTGCTTTTTAAAAAGTAACATCTTAAAATTTACGAAATGAAGTTCTAACTTAAAACAGTTTCGAACATTTTTTCAAGAACAAAAAATGAGTACATTAATTCTTACCCGTCATCTCAGCCGGCCGACCAGCACCAAATTTCTATTTTTTTAGCACAGATGTCAGCGCATCGGTGCCACTGTTTTCCAGGTTATTTACCACGTCCAGGATTTTCCCTGGAAAAGTACCTGGTCGATTTTGCCGTGACAGGCGCCGAAGCTTGTTTTCAATTTCCGAAAAATTCATTGGGTTTGATAGATCGCCCTTGGGGGATTTTACCAGTTTTTCAAATACCCCTCTTTTCGTGTGTGCAGTCACCCTGGAAGGTACCATGGCTGGAAAAAGCTCATCCAACTTCTGGTCCGAATACAACTGAATCATATCGGCAAACGAAACGATATCTTTTCGGAAGAGCAACTCAGGCGTTAGGGGTAAAAGCCCTTCCTTTCCCTCGATCGCTGCCACGGCCATACAGAAGGGAATGCTGTATTGGGCACCCTCCAGGGAATTCGGGGCAGGATAGTTATTGAGTCGCAACGCTCTTTCAAATGTGTGAACCTCGATATTGCTAATCATATCTGAGTCCAGATCGTTTTCTGCCATTATAAGGAAAAGCGCGTCAATGGCACTGTGTATCCAACGGCAGCATGCATAAGGTTTGAAATATACCTTTTCAATGGCAAAATTATTGCCCAGGCCTGAAATTATTCTATTGAAATCATAATAATCCGCATTGTCTAAAATGTCTGTTGGGCCTGTAAAACCTTTATCAACCAGCCAAAGAGCTGAAAGGCCTGTTAATGTCGCCCAGGGGATCCCTTCTTTGGTGCTGTTTCCCATAACCTTACTGTAGCCCGCGGCAGACATTCCCGGCGCATGAACGCCGGCTACGGCAAATGCTTGAGCAAGTTTTTTCGGCGGCATATGGCGGAGCCGCCCCCCTGCCGCAACTGCACCATAAGCACACCATCTTCCTGTTGCAAGGGTGTCCAGGGCGGAATGATCACGCGCCGCCGCAACCCTTATCGCAACTTCGTAACCGATTATGATGGCTGCCAGAAGTTCCCTGCCAGCGGCGTTTGTCTCCTGGGCCACGGCAAGTGCGGAGGGAATTATCGAAGCTCCGGGATGCCCCATAGCCTCTCTATGACCGTCATCCAGGTCCAGAGCGCTTCCAAAGGTGCTGTTTACATAAGCGGCTCCGGGGGCATTAAAAGTTTTTCCCGAAAACCATACATCGGACTGACCGGACGAAAAAAGCCGTTCCGATATATCCAGGACGGCCATGGCTGCAGTTGAGCTGGAGCCGGCCGCAGAGGCCGCCACAAGATCGAGAATGCATTTTTTTGCGGCATCATATGCAGAAAGCGGAATCTTATCCGGTGCGAGCTCACAGGCGAACTTGGCCAACGCCAAGGTTGTTGTGTTTTTTCTGTTTTTCATTTACAAAGAGGACCGATCATTAGGCCTTTTCTACCTCCTTCAAGGTCTGTTCCGGAAGGATGCCCTGATCGGTCATTTTTTTCCGTATCCTTGAAACTGCAAGCCGCCAGGGTGATAAATCGACCTTGAGATAAGCGGCCCTATATCGACTCATGTTGAACCGCTCATTCTTTTTTTCGATATGGTAAAGATTTAAAGAAAAAATATTCCCGGCACTGTCGCAGGCTTTTTCCAAAGCGCGTTGAACCTCAGATGAAAATGAGCTGTATTTTGTTTCTGTTATAAAAACCCCCATAATCTCAGGGATATCTCCGAGGATCGTTACATATTTTGCATGGCTGCAAAACCCGTTGTGATATATCAGCGCCTTTTTGGTAGGTACCACATCCACTTGGCCGGAGGCGATGGCTTTACGAACTTTTGACCATGGGACCACAACTGGAATGGCCCCCATCTCATCCCAAAATATGCGAAGATGTTCGCAATCAAATATCCTCACTTTCAAGCCCTTAACATCCTCAGGTGTGCATATGGGTCGGCGTGAAACAAGCACCCAATCAAGCCCTCTTATCCAGTTCCAGCTTGGGTTTAACAACCTGATCCCTTTCTGCAGCAGTACTTCCGTCACGTTTTCCCTGAAATATGGACTCGCCAGAAATGCCTGTCTGTGCTGTTCGTCTCTGAAACAGTATGGCAGGGAAAGCTGTTTAAGTGCCGGTGCGATCCTGTAAAATTGAATCAGGTTTTCAATAAAAAGATCGACGCTTCCTTCAAAAATCAGATCGATCTGATCAACAGCAGGGCCGAACTGAAGTGTTCCGAGAGAATTAAGAGCCACGGTTCCGTTGGTATTGCTGCCAACTTCCTGTGCGAACCAGTGCAGGCCCTGATTTTCAAGGCCTGCGACCGCAATGATCCTGTGGTGGCGTACGGCAGTTGATTTATCTTCTGTCTGGAAGAGGTAATTCAATGGCCGGCCCAGTATACGACATAGTCGGGCAAGGTTTTTTATTGACACATTGGCCTTGCCGGTTTCAATCTTGGAAAGTTGACCCTGGGATATGCCGGCTTTCGATGCAAGATCGATTGCATTCATCTTTCCGGCCTTGCGAAGCTCCCTGATCTTGATACCGACATTTTTTTGAATAAAATCTTCCTGGACAGCTCTATCGATTTTTTCCATTAGTATATTCTTCTATTTTGTAATCGATATGCATGCCCCTTGCTTCTAACTCATTAATAAACACATCCGGTGGGACATCGCGCGCCGGCGACAGCACACCTGTTTGGGTTATCTGGCCGGAAAGGATCATTTGAGCGCCGATGCTGGATGTAAACCCCACAGTACGGTTCATGGCGAAAAGCCCGCTTTCAAAATCACGATAATCTATTAGATCGTAAGTTACTTTCACTTTTTTATCTTTTTTAAGGCCCCATGCCTCAACCCTCAACAGGGCAAGGTCTCGTTCGTCTTTGCCATACTGAAGCCTGGGCGTCAAACACTGGGTCAGAAAAGATCGGGGCGAAATTTCCGCGTTGCCAATCTTAACCGGAGTATTATCAAGAAATCCGAGGGCCACCATTTTTCGCCAGAACCTGCTGTGCCCGGGCCATCTGAGGGCAAAGCGCCCCATCTCAACCAGGCCCTGGCCCAGACCGAATATCTCAATATACCTTTCAGCATCACCGTTCGGATATGCTTCAACCGGACCGATCCCAGCAAACTCTATCTCATGAATATTCTCCTGATGGAATATTTCATTTCCCGGAACGATAAAAAGTTCTCCGTTTTTAATAAGTCGCGCCTCTCGCGTATACACAGCGAGAACCCGCTCAAAAATCCATGAGATTTTATATTTGATGGGACTATCAGCGGCGCATTCGGGCGCAGGTATACCGCCACCATAAGAGTAAAGGCCGTGGACCTCATCTAGATTGTCTACTGCCAAACGGCCCATTACAAGGTCGATTCCCGGATCAAGCCCCATCTCCGGAAGAACGATTCCCTCCTGCTCTTTTGCCAATTCATCCAATTCTTTTAGCTTGTATGTATAGTTAGAGCTTACAAAAGGGATTCCGGCTTCTAAGGCAGCCCTGGCGGCGGTCAGCGCAATCTCTATCGGCAGCATACAGACTACCACCCGGATATCCATACCGGTAAACATCTTTGCCAGATCCTGTTCCTGTGCTACATCCAGTTTTAAGGCCCGTGTTTTAGAATATCCCATTCGGTTGAGATACTGAGCTGTGTGGGATATATCAATATCAGCCGCAATTATTTCGCTTATTAGTTCACTTCGTTCGAGATCGTGAATCACAGCTTTGCCCTGCAGGCCTGTTCCAAGTACAATCGCTCTCATCTGTCTTCTTAGCTCCTAATCTGTCCCGGACAAGAGGTCCGGCCTGTATTCAGATATGTCCACAGCCTCAATCCGGTTGACGGTTTTTATGCCCCGGCTCTCAAGTTCCCTAAAAAAAGCTTCCGGCGGAACATCTTTTACCGGGGATAGGACTCCGGGAGTTGCTATTTCCCCTGTGAGGATCATCTGGGCGCCGATGCTGGCTGTGAATCCCACGGTACGGTTCATGGCAAACAAGCCAGTTTCAAGGTCCCGCCGATCCGTGACCTCATAGGTAACAAGTCTCCCCTGCCCGTTCCTTTTTCCCCAGGCCTGGACCCTGATAATAGCAAGGTCTCTCTCGTCATCGCCGTACTGTAGTCTAGGCGAAAGCATAGCCACCAAAAATTCCCTCGGAGAAAAAGGAATATTTACAGGATCGCAGGAGGTGCCATCCAGAAGGCCAAGTCCTGCCATTGTTCCCCAGAACCTGCAGTGTCCGGGCCAGCGCAAGGCGAACCTGCCCATATGACGGATATCCTTTCCCAGGCCGAACATAGGGACACCCGGTGCACATTTTCTTGCCGGAAAATCCGGTCCCCTGGTATATCAATGCGAGTACCCTCTTTCAGGATAACCGCATCTCTCACGTAAGCCTTGAGAACCCCTTCCAAAGTCCATGAGATCTTATATCTCAGAGGATTGTCATCCGCACAGGCCGGTTCCGGTATACCAGTACCATAAGAGTAAAGTCCTGCAACCTGGTCCAGTTTATCAACTGCAAGACGGCCCAGAACAAGATCAATGCCAGGGTCCATGCCCATTTCAGGCAGTATGATAACACCTCTTTTCCTGGCAGCCGAATCCAGTTCGGTGATTTCTCCCGTGTAGCTGGAAGATACAAAGTGGACGCCTGCATTCAGGGCGGCTGTGGCAACTCTGTATCCAAAATGCGCCGGCAGCATGGACATAACAATATCGGCCCCTGACTCTTTTACAATTTTTGTTAAGTCCGCCTCCTTTGTCGCGTTAAGTTGTTTCAGCACCGTTTTGTGTAATCCTTTTTCCTTTACGTATTTTTTCAACGGATCAATATCTATGTCAAAGGCAAGAATTTCATCTACTACGGAACTATGTTCCAGATCATGGGCCACGGCTTTCCCCTGCATGCCCATTCCCAGTAACAACACCTTCATAAAACACCTCCCGATATTTTTTATTTCTTTCTGTTATTGCTTATCGCTATAGATTTATAAGCCTGGGATCCAGGGCATCGCGCAACCCGTCGCCTAACAGATTGATTGACAAAATCGTAAACATAATAGCCAATCCCGGCAAGGTGACAAGCCACCATGCATCGGCGATATAAACCCGACCTTCAGCAAGCATCCTGCCCCAGGTCGGCATTGGTGGTGGAGCCCCCATGCCCAGGTAGGAAAGGCCGCTTTCCCATATTATTATGTTCGCAACTCGCAGGGTTCCCAGGACAAGAAGCGGTGAAATAACATTGGGAAGGATATGCCTCATAATGATAATTATGTTATGAGTTCCAATTGCACGAGACGCTTCCACGAATTCCTTTCTTTTCAAGGAGAGGACGCTTCCGCGGATTGTTCGGGCATAGGTGACCCAGTCTGATATTCCGAGCACGAGAATTAGGTTCAGAATTGAAGGACCGAGAACCGCAATCACTGAAATAGTAAGCAGCATGAAAGGATAGGCCATGAAGATATCGGCGATGCGCATTATGAAACTGTCGATTTTGCCACCATAGTAGCCTGAAATAAGTCCCAGAACGATTCCGACCAGCTCCGCCACGAAAACGGCTGTGAAGCCGACTAAAAGAGAGACCCTGCTGCCGTAAAGCAAACGTGATAAAACATCTCGGCCGAGATTATCCGTGCCCAGGAGATGTCTCCATGTCCCTCCTGACTGCCATACCGGTGGTGTAAACCGGGCCATAAGATCCTGCGCAAGAGGATCTGTATGGTACAAAAAAGGAAACGATACACTTGCCATCAGGATGAGTAAAAGAAGTATGCCCCCGGCCAGGGCGCTCGGGCGCTTAACAACCTCCCGAGCGGTTTGAAGCATCAGTCGGATACGGGGTGCAAGACTCTCAACTGCTTGCCGGAAGCCGGGTGATTCAGTTGCCCTGGTGTTCATTTTTCCTCTGAATAACTGATTTGGGGGTCCAGGTACACATAAAGAATATCCACCAAAAGATTCATTCCCACAAATAAAAGGGAAAGTACAAAGACTATGGCCTGAACAAGGGGATAATCCCTGCTGAAAATCGCCTGGATCACCAAACGTCCCAGTCCCGGCCATGCAAATACCGTTTCTATTATCACCGTGCCGCCAATGAGAAAACCGAACTGCATTCCCGCCACAGTCACAAGCGGGATCAGGGCGTTTTTCAGCGCATGCTTGCCGACAACGACCTCCTCCCTGAGCCCCTTGGCCCTGGCGGTGCGGATATAGTCAAGACTCAGGACTTCCAACATGACCGATCGTGTGAGCCGGGCAAACATGGCCATTAGACTCAGCCCCAGCGATACGGCCGGCATAATCAGATGTGCCATGGTACCACGGCCCGATGTAGGCAGCCAGCCCAGGTGGACGGAAAAGAGGAGCATAAGCATGATTCCCAGCCAGAAATGGGGCATGGAAAGGCCCAACAGCGCTCCGAGCATACTTCCCATGTCCAGAATGGAACCCCTTCGAACCGCCGAAATAATACCTATGGGCACAGCCAGAACAAGGGCAAACACCATGGCGGCCACCGCAAGTTCCAAACTGGCGGGAAGCCGTTCGATGACAAGCTCCATCACTGGCACGTGGTAGTAGAGAGATTCACCAAAATCACCCCGGATCGCCTTTGAGGCAAAGCGGACATACTGGACATAGAGAGGGTCATTGAACCCAAGCTGCTCCCTGAGTTCCTCTATCTCCTGATCGGATGCATCCCCTGGCAGCATCAGCAGCACCGGATCTCCCGAAAGATGTATAAAGAAAAAACTTATCATGGAGATTCCGATGATAACGTAAACCGTATGCCAGAGTCTTTTTAGTATATATTGCAGCATAATAACATGAAGCAGGATACTTTAGGGGCCCTGCGGGATAACTTTCCGCAGGGCCTGTGGTTGGTTTTTTAATTTTTGGGTTTGGCCCAGCGCATGTTCAGAAATCCGTCACGGTCACCCTCGTAGAAAACCTTGTTGGAAACACCAAACACTTCGGGAATCACGTAAAGAAAGGCCCAGGGAGAATCCTCGTACAGAATTCTATCAATTTCGTTGTAGACCTTGGCCCTCTCTGTACGATCAATAATGGTTCTACCCAGATCAAGAAGGACATCAATGGTTTCATTTTTATAGTAATAGTCGCGGCTCTTTGAGTTGAACAGAGAATACATGTAACGATCAGGCTCCGGCGCATCATCCCACCAGTAAACGTACAACTGATGCTTTTTGCCCTTGTATCGTTGCCACATAACTGCCCGCTCAAAAGGCTCCAGTTTTGCTTTTATACCAGCTTCCGCCAGGTTAGCGGCAATGGCTTCGACCTGCTCTTGAATCTGAGACATGTAGGTGGGGTAAGCCAGGCGTACTTCGATTCCGTTCGGATAACCCGCCTCCTTGAGCAGGGCTTTTGCTTTTGCAGGATCAAAAGGATAGGGCTTAAGATCAGGTGCGTGGCCGAATGTCCTGGGGCTGATCGGGCCGTTGCAAAGAATAGCCTTGCCGTTGAAAAGCGCTTTATTTATAAGCTCGCGGTTAATGGCGTAGTTCACTGCCTGGCGTACGCGTACGTCATCAAAGGGCGGCTCATAGGTGTTTATGCCAAGATAGGGCATTACGCCCATCTGTGAGGTAAGATACGCCTTGCCTGACTCCAGGATATTTTTTCTCTGGTGAACGGCGATACCGCTGACCACATCTGCTTCCCCGGTGACAAGTGCCGCTACCCGTGATGTCGCCTCGGGAACAGTCTTAAAAACGACCTTGCGGTAGTATGGTTTGGGGCCATAATAATTTTCGTACCGCTCCAGAATTACCGATTCCCCCCGTACCCATTTCGCAAGTTTATAAGGCCCGCATCCCACCGGGTCAGTGTTGTATTTTGTGTTCCCGACTTTTTTGATATAATCAGGCGGAACGATGGGAAGGTAAATAGCCAGCATGTAAAGACCGGGTGCAAAGGGCTTTGCAGTTTTTATCTCAAAGGATAACTCATCCAGTACCTTAATCCCTTTGAATGCGGAAAGCTTTCCCTTGTGGGGACACTTGATTTCAGGATCAAATACCCTGTCAAAAGAGAATTTAACGGCCTTTGCATTCAAGGGCTCACCGTTATGAAACGTGACCCCATTGCGGAGGGTGATCTTCCAGGTCATGTCGTCCAGCTTTTCCCATTTTTCAGCCAGGGCGGGTTTGATCGATGCATCCTGCTGGGGGAAAAACAGCGTGTCGTGAATATTATAGCAAACACTCATCGTGTTTTGCAAAGAGGAACGCATCAGGTCGAGTCCCACGGGTTCCGATTCCTGAACCACGATCAGTGTGTCCGCATCCCGGGCCGCCCCAGGTGATGCAAACAGGCAAATTAACATCATAGCTGCTAAAATGAGTAAATACGTTTTTTTCATAAGTCTTCTCCTTTAATTTTGATTGTTTGTTGATCTCTGCCTCTTAACCTGGCCGAAGACGATTCTACCGGTCAGGTGTGTGAAGCCTCCAATACGTTTTTTTCATAAGTCACCTCCTTTAGCCTTGGTTGTTTGTTGATGTTTACCTCTTGACCTGGCCGAAGACGATTCTACCGGTCAGGTGCGGGAGGACTCCATATTTCACCGGCACTGTGAAGGTGGCAAGAAACGATATGCCCGTCTTCTATCTGACGCGCCGGGGGTTTTTTTTGAGTACAGATGTCCATACACTCAGGACATCTTGTATGAAAACGGCATCCTGGCGGGGGATTACGGGGTGACGGAACGTCTCCCTGCAGGATGACTTTTTTTCTGTTTTTTTTGTGCGGGTCCGGGATAGGAACCGAAGAAAGAAGCGAACGGGTATACGGATGAAGCGGGGTCGCATAAAGTGATTTTACCGGTGCAAGTTCGACGATCTCACCCAGATACATGACCGCCACTTTATAACTGACATGGCGGATAACACCCAGGTCATGAGATACGAATATATAGGACAGTTCGAATTGTTTCTGCAGCCGTAACATCAAATTGAGCATTTTGGCCTGTACAGATACGTCAAGGGCGGAAACCGGTTCATCGGCAATGATCAGTCTGGGCTTTAGGATAAGGGCCCTTGCCAGCATGATTCTCTGACGCTGCCCCCCTGAAAATTCGTGGGGAAATCTTTTCATATGTTCCGGCAGCAGCCCGACTTCGGAGATCGTCTTCTCTACCTCTTGCTTACGGGATATTCTATCTCCGATACCATGGGTAAGAAGAGGCTCTGCCACTATCCGTTCCACTGTGAGACGCGGATTCAGGGAACCGAAAGGGTCCTGAAATATAATCTGAATCCCCTGGCGAAGTTTCCGGCGCTCCCTTGGATGGATCTCAAACATGTTTTTCCCCTGGAACCATACTTCACCGGATGTGGGAGTCAGAAGATTTAAAATGGTGCGGCTGGCGGTGGACTTGCCGCAACCCGATTCCCCCACAAGGCCCAGAGTCTCATGGTTCCCAACCGAAAAAGAGATTTCATCCACGGCGTAAACATATTTTTTTTTGCGGTTGAACAGACCGGATCGCACCGGGAAATATTTACTCAACTTATACACTTCAAGCAGATTAGACATGATCGACTTTCCAGCATGCGACTTTATGTCCGGGACCAATTTCGCGAAGGCCAGGCTCCTTTCTTCTGCAGATGTCTTCGACTTCAGGGCATCTTGTGTTAAAGCTGCAGCCTGATGGGAGTTCCAACAAACTGGGCACCGTCCCGCTGATCTCGTAAAGTTCCTTACTGTCGAAATCTGAAGTAGCGCTGGGAATAGCACGCAGCAAACCCTTAGTGTACGGGTGCAAAGGCTTGTCAAATAGATCCAGGGTGGATGCGATTTCCATGACCTTACCGGTATACATAACCATGACTCTGTCGCTTGTCTCGGCGATTACCCCAAGATTGTGTGTGATCATTATAATGGCGGTTCCAAGGTTGTCCCTCAGTTTCATCATAAGATCCAGGATCTGGGCCTGTATTGTTACATCAAGAGCCGTTGTTGGTTCGTCTGCGATAAGGAGCTCGGGCCGGCAGGCAAGCGCCATGGCGATCATAACCCTTTGCCGCAGTCCTCCCGAAAGCTCATGCGGGTATTCGCTAATACGATTGCCAGGGTCAGGCACACCTACTGCTTCCAGAATATCAACAGATTCATGAAGCGCCTGTTTGTAGTGCATGTTCCTGTGAACCCGGTAAACTTCTGAAAGCTGGTTCCCCACCGTAAAAACAGGATTAAGTGCTGTCATGGGTTCCTGGAATATCATGCTTATCTTGTTGCCGCGGATACCGCGGATATCCTTATCCGAGACGTTAAGCAGGTTGCGCCCTTTAAATTGAATTTCCCCGCCTGCAAAAAAAGCCGGGGGCATGGGCAGAAGGCGGAGAATTGACAGGGCGAGAACACTTTTCCCGCATCCTGATTCTCCCACTATTCCAAGGACCTCATTTTCGTTTACCTTGAGACTCACGCCGTCGACGGCCTTAACTATCCCTGTAGGGGTCTTAAAACAGGTTTTTAAGGAATTAATCTCTAAAGGCGTCATAAATCAAGTTAGGGGCTTCGCCCAAATTGGAAAGTCGCAGATCCCGTCTTTAGCGGGATTGGAATTATAGAATATTGCCCTCCGGCTCGTAGCGCCTGCGCCTCGGAGAGAATCATGGGTTCTGGGATAATGGCATGGTGGGTTGAGAGAATCAAAACGAATATGATGTATTGATTTTCTCGTAATAGTGGCGTATTTTCTGAGTCGAAAATAGAAAAGGGATGTCTGACGGCATCATCATAAAATGTAGATACAACATCTTTTGTAGAATAGGTCTTTTTCCGCTTTCCATACCCAGTATTCCACTATTCCATGCGGTTTACCAAAAGAATGGCCGCAAAAAGCAATGTGATTCCAATAAATTGTAGAAATTACGATACATACAATTACTAAGTGTGGGCGTGAAATATTCTTTACAGGAATATATTGCCTGCTAAATAGCGATACAAGGACTCTTTAAGACGAATAATCTAATAAAATTTTCTTGTCAAGAATTTTGTCAATAAACTCGTATCAAATCTGATGGGATATTCTTAATTACAAAATGATGTGTGCTTGTCAATCAATCTGTACTATGTATTGAATCAGCAATTGCAAATTTTGACTTTTTGCCACGATAGCACTTTTATTATTCTGAGTCATGTTTTTTTGTGGCTTTTTCCAAAGGAGTATCAATTGTGTTATAATACGTGATAAAATTGGAATTATTTTCATTGAAAACCACCGAAAGGCGATTTGTATGATAAATCAGGAAACCGTATCTGCATTTAAGACTTGGTTTGCCCAGTATACAAAAACATTTCAATCAGGAAGCCCTGAATACCAGCAGAACATTGGGATGAAAGAGGCGCACACAAGGCGAGTGTGCATAGAAATCCTGGATATCGGCAAAAGCCTTGGTCTGAACGGCGAAGACTTACATTTAGCAGAAGTGATGGCCCTTTTCCACGATATCGGGCGCTTTGAACAGTACGCACGTTATGGGACATTCTCTGATCTCAAGTCCGAAGACCATGCCATACTTGGAGTGAAGGTGCTTCGCAAAACGGATGTTTTGGAAGTGCTTGACCAGTCAACAGCCGATTTGATCATGCGATGCATTTCCTATCATAACAGGGCCTTTCTTCCTGAAGACGAATCTGAGCGGTGTCTCTTTTTTGCCAGATTACTCCGTGATGCTGATAAACTGGATATCCTGAGGGTCGTTACGGATTATTACCAAAGGGAAACAGGAGATCGGAATGGGGCCATCGAACTTGGCCTGCCGGATACACCGGAGATTTCTCCGGAAATATACACAGATCTAATGGCGAAAAAAATTGTTAATATCGCATACCTCAAAACACTAAATGACTTCAAGCTTCTTCAAATGGGCTGGATTTTTGATGTCAACTTTTCGCGTGCATTCCAGCTCATCAAGGAAAGACACTACGTAGAGATGATTCGAGATGCACTGCCCGGGTCGCAAAAGGTCTCAGAAATCTATTCTACGGTTCAATCCTATCTGAAAGAACATTGTGAGGTCCCTGCACCGGTCTAACAAAATCTGTGTAACTCAGGTCCAAAGCTCAATGGTTCATGCCTACCCTCCCCGTCCCGAGACCTGGACAGGATCGAGAGGTGCGACTTGATATGCATTCTTGAAACGATCGCACTGAATTCTACTCCAGGAATTTCTACGCAACGGGAGAAGAAAGCCAGGTCAGGGCCACGGGTTCAAGATTAACTGATGAAAACTGCACGGTTTTGAGATATTCCGCCTGTGCCTCCACTGCAGACAGTGAGGGATGGCACATTGAGCGTAACTGCTGCCTCTATGATTTGTCTTTTTTCCTGAAGGCTTTCAAATATTCCATACCTGCTGTATCAAAACTTTTGCTGGACCAAAATAATTCAAATTCTCTAAATAGTTTTTCAGAATTTTCTAATCGATTATAAATGGTTTTATCGCAAAATTTAAGGGCCGCGATGCTTAAAGTTTCCAGAACGGCCGTAACAGCGGTACAGCTTTGGAAAATAGAAAATCCCTCCGAAGCGACAACGATCTGAATATGGGCCAGATCAGCGAGCGGAGAAAATTCACTATCGGTTACCAGAATAATTTGTGCGCCTTGATCGGAAAACCGTCTTGCAATTCTTAAAGTCTGCTTGGCATACGGGTGACGGAAAATCGCAAAAAGGACATCGCGCGAATTAATATCCATCAGTAAATCCGGCAACATTGTCGTCTGCGGACCGAGTAGAAATGAATTAGAGCGAATTCTATTCATCATGATGTGAAACACATATGCCATGGCATATGACCTCCGCTGGCCGGTAATATACAAGTTCCTTCCCGGTTCAACAATGATCCGTGCTGCCGCCATAAAAACTTTCTGATCAATGAGAAAGTGTGTATCCTGCAAATTTCTCATGATATCTGAAAAATTACGCCCCAGGATATCCACACCATTATTATTTAACTGCTTTTTCTTTAATGTATATCGGGTCGAAAGGGGTTTACGCTCCAACAATGCACTATGCCGGAGTTCACTGCGAAAGGCGCTGAATCTATGATACCCAAGCTTGGAAATAAATCGAACTACAGTTGCTTTGCTCACACCGGTTTTTTGGCTGATGGAAGTGACGTTTTCAAAAACAATTTCTGCGTAATTGCGTGAAAAATACTCGGCAATTTTAGCCTCGCTGGGCGTTAGCTTTTTAAGCGAACGTATTTTATCGATTAAATCCTGGGCTGTCATGGGAACCGAAATTATTGTTGCATTTATTTATTTTTTGAAATAGTTAGTTCAAATCCTAAAGGAACCTTCACCTATAGTCAACCAAAAATCAGCGTATTCGTTGCGACTGCTCGCATTTCACATTAAAGGAGGAAATTATATGTTTTCCAGCGATGAAAGAGTACTGGAAATCGGCAAAGAGATATTCTATGAGACGGTTAAATCCTATTTATCAAATTCTAAATAAAATCACCGGTTTTTCCGATTTTTTTCTTGACACGGGTTCAATTGCCCTATATGTTTGCAACGATCGTTTCATTGTAGATACTTCTTGAAATAACAGATACATTTTCGAAGATTCATTTTACCACTTACGCGGGCAAAACCGATAACACCATCAATTTTGCATGGTCAAAAGAGCTGATCTGATTGCCGGAAGTGAGTAAGGGCTTAATTGGTCCAAATAGTAGCCGGCCTGATTGTCTACTTGCTGCTTGCCATTTATTGCCGTGAACAGCACAATGCAAAAGTCAGGATAAAAAGGATCAGGGGGCTTCGTATCAAAATACCGAATGAAAACCCCATAGTCAGCAGTGGTGCATTCGGATCCAATTTTGAGAATCACGACATTTCAAACGGTTATACAAAATCGCAATGGGGAAGGGGGTATTAATGATGTAAAAAAATTGTTTTAAAATATAATCTGAGGGATTGGAGGGACATTGCACATTCATAGCATAGAAACTAAAAAAGCATAAAAGGAGGTAAATAATAATGAAAAGCAGAATTACCCATTTTTTAGCAATCAGTCTGTTCATACTTATCGGTGCGTCATTCCTTGCAGCTCCAGCATGGGCCGGTAAAAAGAAAGATACTCTCAATATAGCATTCAGCAAGGAACTGGAAACCCTGGACAGGTATTTTAATACGGCCCGGGAAGGCATTGTTATGGCCCGGCATGTATTTGATAATCTCCTTTACCGGGACCCAGTAACCTATGAATACAAAGGGTTGCTTGCAAAATCGTATAAATGGATTAGCACTACTGAAATGGAGATCGCTCTTCGCCAGGGCATAAAATTTCATAACGGTGCGGATATGACCGCCGATGATGTGGTGTACACCTTGAATTTTGCGGCAAATCCGGACAATAAGGTTAGGACCCAACGTTACTCCAACTGGATTAAGGAGGTTGTAAAGTCCGGGCCTTATACAGTAAAAATTCTTCTTAAGAAACCATTTCCCGCTGCCTTGGAATTTCTTTCTGGAGCAAACCCTATTTACCCTAAGGATTATTACGCCAAGGTTGGAACAAAAGGGTTTGGCGTAAAACCCATTGGTACAGGACCCTATAAGATCACTGAGGTAATACCGGGACAAAAAATAGTTATGGTTAAAAATACTAACTACTTCAAGGACAGCCCCAAGGGGCAGCCATCTATAGGCAAGATAGTCTGGCGGACTCTTCCAGAGATTAATACCCAGGTGGCGGAATTAATGACAGGATCATTAGATTGGATTTACTTAGTGCCACCAGATCAGGCAGGAAAACTTGCCAAAATGCCTGACCTTAAGGTTGTGCCTGCAGAAACAATGCGTATCGGATATATCGTTTTTGACGCCGCTGATCGTTCGGGCAAGGAACACGGTATGAAAAATCCGTTTAAGGATTTAAAGGTCCGCCGGGCAGTAAATCATGCTATCAACAAGGCCTCTATTGCAAAAAACCTTATTGGTGGGGAGTCGAGATCTGTGTATTCCGCCTGTTTTCCAACGCAATTTGGTTGTGAGCAGGATGTGAAAAAATATGAATACGACCCCTCAAAGGCCAAAAAACTTCTTGCAGAGGCAGGGTTTCCCAATGGTTTTGAGACCACCCTTTACTGCTACCGTAACAGACCCTTTGCAGAGGCAATGGTAGGTAATCTTGCAGAAGTCGGCATAAAGGCCAAGCTAATGAAAATGAAATATGCGGCCTTAAGGGAAAAATCCCGTGCAGGCAAGGCCCAGATGCAGTTTTTGACATGGGGCTCTTACTCTATTAATGATGTTTCAGCTATAACAAGTCATTTTTTTGAATTTGAGGAAGACGATCTTGCAAGGGACGCCCAGGTAAGGGATTGGCTTGCGGAGGCCGACTCATCTATTGATGTTGCCAAGCGCAAAGCCCTTTATAGTAAGGCATTGAAACGTATTGCCGAGCAGGCGTACTGGTGCCCTATGTTTACTTATGTCTCCAACAACTGCTTTTCCAAGGATCTGGATTTCAGACCATATCCAGATGCAGTGCCCAGGTTTTTCCAGGCTAAATGGAAATAGTCGGATGATATGTTAATATATACCTTAAAACGCCTGGGACTTGCTGTTCTGGTTACTGTCAGTGTATCTTTTGTGAGTTTCATGTTGATCAGGGTCTCAGGCGACCCTGCTATTGCCCTTGCAGGAGAAGGGGCAAGCCAAGAGGAAATTGAGTTTGTCCGGGTTCAATACGGTTTTGACCGCCCCTTAATAGTTCAATATATAGAATGGGCAGGCCGGGCGTTGCATGGCGACCTGGGCGAATCCCCATATCTTAATCAACCTGTGGCAGGGATGCTTAAAGAACGAATGGGCGTTACCATGACCCTCGGTGTTTCTGCCCTGACCTTTGCCATGGTTCTTTCCATTCCATTAGGTGTCCTGGCGGCAATTCGACCCAATACCTGGATAGACAGAATAGCCCTTGCTATATCAGTTATGGGCCAGGCCATGCCCTCCTTCTGGTTTGGCCTTATCATGATTATATTTTTTGGTGTTCATCTGCGCTGGCTCCCAATTTCAGGAAGCGATACGTGGAAACATTTTTTAATGCCAACCGTTGCCCTGGGATACTACGCCACACCTGCAATAATGCGCCTGGTCAGATCAGGCATGCTGGAGGTTCTTGCCTCTGATCATATTCGAACAGCAAGGGCAAAGGGTCTCCGATGGCCCAAGATTCTCTTTAAACACGCCCTCAGAAACGCTATTATACCAGTCGTGGCTGTAGCAGCCGTTCAGTTAGGATTCATGTTAGGAGGGTCCATTGTTATTGAGTCGGTTTTCGCCCTAAATGGCCTTGGTAACCTTGCCTGGGTTTCCATAGCGAGGTCAGATTTACCTGTTGTTCAGGCAATAGTTTTAATGCTTGCGATCATTTATGTATTTCTCACTTTTGTCAGTGATCTCATTAACGCCTTTCTTGATCCAAGGATAAGGAATGTTTAACAAATGACTCAGGCAACATCGAACAATAAATTTGATTCCGGATTAGGCCTGGATGTAGTCTTTCCCTCCCCACGCCAGATAATGCGCCAGCGGATGATACACCACAAGGGTTTTATAGTAGGCGGCGTAATGGTCTTGCTAATCTTCTTAATGGCTATTTTTGCCCCGGCCATTGCCCCCCATGATCCATTTCACCAGGATTTGTCCATAAGGATGATCCCGCCTGTCTGGAATGAGAATGGGACATGGAACTATCCCCTCGGCACTGATAACCTCGGCAGGGATTATCTTTCGCGGCTGGTTTATGGGTGCCGCATCTCTCTTTTAATCGGTTTTTCATGTATGATGATTGCCGCGGTTATTGGGGCAATACTTGGATTAACAGCCGGCTATTTTGGGGGCACGGTAGATATGGTTGTAAGCTTTATAATTACTGTTCGTCTTGCATTGCCTGCAGTTCTTGTTGCTATAGCAGTAGTTGCGCTTATTGGCGGGTCCATGAAGATAGTTATTCTTGTCCTTGGATGCCTGATATGGGACAGATTTGCCGTAATTTTACGCGCCACCACAAAGCAGATAAGGGCAATAGATTATGTCCAGGCAGCCCAGGCAGCCGGCTGTTCAGTCTTAAGGGTAATTGTACTGGAAATCATGCCAAATCTATTTAACAGCATTGTTATTGTTGCAACACTTGAAATTGGCAGGGCCATTCTTCTGGAGGCGGCCCTTTCTTTTCTGGGTATGGGTGTCCAACCACCAACGCCCTCATGGGGTCTTATGATTTCTGAAGGCAAAGACCTGATGCTTTTCAATCCTTACCTTGTTACCATTCCAGGGGTAGCCCTTTTTATTCTTGTGCTTGGCATGAATCTGTTTGGAGATGGTTTACGTGATGTAACTTCCCCGGAGGGCCGATCATGACAACTCTTCTTGAAGTACAGGAATTAAACGTTGATCTGCACCTGCCTGCAGGCACTCTCCATGCAGTCAGAGGTGTAAGCTTTAATGTGCAAAAAGGAGAAACGCTAAGTCTTGTTGGCGAATCAGGCTGCGGCAAATCAATGACAGCATTGGCTGTTATGGACCTTCTGCCCAGGGCCGCAACTCGTAATGCTAAAATATTAAAATTTGAGGGCCAGGACCTGATATCAGCCGATGAAAACGCTATGGCAACTATCCGCGGTAGCGGAATGGCAATGATTTTCCAGGAGCCCATGACCTCTTTAGACCCTTGCTATACCGTTGGAAATCAGCTTGTGGAGGCCATCAGGGAACACCAGAGCATGACCTTGAAGGAGGCAAGGGAGAGGGCTGTTTTTCTCCTTGAAAAAGTAGGGATCACCGGCTCTTCCTCACGTTTGAAGCAGTATCCACATCAGCTCTCAGGTGGCCTCCGTCAGAGGATAATGATTGCCATGGGGCTTATGTGCGGGCCGTCATTCATCATCGCAGACGAACCGACAACAGCCCTTGATGTTACCATTCAGGCCCAGATACTGGCCCTGCTCAAATCAATACAGAAAGAATTCAACATGGGTCTTATCCTCATCACCCATGATCTCGGTGTGGTTGCAAGGATGGCGGACCGTGTGGCAGTAATGTATTGCGGTCAGATAGTGGAAACAGGAAATATTCGGGAGATTTTCGAAAACCCCTTACACCCATACACCAAGGGGCTAATGGAGTGTATCCCGATTCCAGGCAAAACAAAGCCAGGGCAGGAATTAGGATCGATTCCCGGTATTGTGCCTACCCCAATCGGTGACTTATGGGGCTGTTCTTTCCGTAACCGGTGCAATTTATCAGAGCCGAGGTGCGCCGATAAAGACATGCCTCTCACTGAGTTATGGCCAGGCAGGGCATACCGCTGTGTAACAGCCTTCAATAAAGTCGAACCCCTTTCTGGGGAGGAATTGGTATGCCCGAAGATGTATTAAAAATAGCTGATGTCACAAAAACTTACAAGGTCAGCGCAGGGGTATTCCTCGGAAAATGGCCCTGGGGCTTGAGAAAATTACAAGTGGAGAGATTTATATCGGGGGCCAGGTAATCTCATCACTGGGATCCAAAGATATTGCCAAAAGGATACAACCGGTTTTCCAGGACCCATATTCGTCTCTAAATCCCCGCAAATCTATATCTAAGATTATATCACTGCCATTGAGGGCCTTAGGTGTTGCGGGGACCAAAAAAGAGCTCAATGAACTAATTGACGAGACGATGGAGACCGTCGGCTTGCCGCCCCGTTTAAAGTACAATTACCCAAACCAGCTTTCCGGAGGCCAACGTCAGAGGGTAGCAGTAGCCCGCGCCATTATCATGAGGCCTGATGTGGTATTATGTGACGAACCCACCTCGGCCCTTGATGTGTCTGTACAGGCTCAAATATTGAATATGCTTATGGAGCTGCGACGGGAGTTGAACTTGACCTATGTTCTCATCAGTCATGATCTGGCTGTTGTTGAGCATATAGCTACAAAGGTTGCAGTTATGTACCTTGGCAGGATTGTCGAGGAGGCGGAAACAGAAAAAATTTTCAAAAAGCCCTGTCATCCCTATACCCAGGCCCTGATGGAATCGGTGCTTACACCTGATCCTAAACTTGGGCTGCCTGAAACCCACCTTGGAATTGCTTATCCTAACCCCATAGACCCGCCTTCTGGTTGTACATTTCATCCACGCTGTCGCTACGCAAAAGGAATATGCCACTCTGATGTACCGGAACTTACACGTGATGGGGACTGCCTGATCGCCTGCCATTATCCATTATCTTGAATAAATGATAAGCTAAGAAAGGATTGCTGATATAATGAGAAAAGAAATGAATCGAGAAACAGCTATTGCCAAGGCTGAAGCTTATTTTAATAACGGATTTTTCTTCAAGGATCTCGCCCGACGCGTCGCCTACCCAACGGAAAGCCAGAACAAAGACCGTGTTTCTGAATTAAGAGATTATTTGGAAAAAGAAATATGGCCCTATTTGGATAAAATGGGGTTTACCTGTCGAATTGTTAAAAACCCAGTCAACCAGCGCCTACCTTTCCTCATTGCTCAGCGGATAGAGGGCGAAACCCTTCCCACTGTTCTCACCTACGGCCATGGCGATACGGTCTGGGGAATGGAAGGATCCTGGAGACCAGGATTAGAGCCGTGGCGTTTGATTAAAAAAGGAGATCGATGGTACGGCCGAGGCACAGTAGACAATAAAGGCCAGCATACTATCAATCTTGCTGCACTGAACTTACTATTGAGGGAACAGGGCAAGTTAGGCTTCAACGTCAAGGTATTAATCGAGATTGGGGAGGAAATGGGTTCTCCCGGACTGCATGAGATCTGCACCCAGGAAAAAGATGCATTAAGGGCCGACGTTCTTATCGCATCGGATGGCCCCCGTATTGATCCTTACAAGCCAACCATATTTGGAGGAAGCAGAGGCGTTTTCAATTTTGATATAAGCCTTAACCTCCGTGAGGGAGAGCACCACTCGGGCAACTGGGGAGGTCTGCTGGCAAATCCTGGAATAATCCTGGCCCATGCTATTAGCTCAATGGTAGATTCACGGGGTAAGATTTTAGTAGAAGCGCTTAGGCCGGATGGTATTTCTGAACCGATTCAAAAGGCCTTGGCAGAGTTAGAGGTTACTGGCGCGCAAGGTCCTGATATAGATTCGGATTGGGGGGAGCCGGGTTTAAGCCTGGCGGAGAAGGTTTATGGCTGGAATACCCTTGATGTTTTAGCCCTTGAGTGCGGAACCCCCGCCAATCCTGTTCATGCCATACCGTCCAGCGCCTGGGCCAGGTGCCACATTCGATTTGTAGCAGGAAGCCACCCGCAGGGCTTCATTGCGGCAGTGAGGAAACATCTGGACGAGCACGGCTTTGAACAAATCCAGATAACAGAAATCCGCAACAACAATGGAATGGCCACCAGGGTATCCCCGGATAATCCATGGGTCAAATGGGCAATTGGCTCCTTTGAGAAAACCACCGACAAGAAAACTGCCTTCCTCCCTAATCTCGGAGGAACACTGCCCAACGACGCTTTCAGCGACATTTTAAGCCTGCCAACCATCTGGGTACCACATTCCTATGGCGGCTGTTCGCAGCATGCTCCCAACGAACATCTTCTGGCTCCCATAGCCCGGGAAGGGCTTCGGCTAATGACCGGACTGTTTTGGGATTTGGCGGAACATCCGCCGAATTAGGACACGGATTAATCTCGACCTTTTGGTTTGTAATACTTCTTCATTGCCTGATTTTACTGCTCAATCTTAAAATTTAAAGATTGAGCAGGCTGAACAAACCCTCCACTGCAACGTTTATAATTCATAGCTCCCAAAAAATCTTGACAGTTTCGTATATTGTGTGGACCGGATATTTTGCCCTAAGTTACCCTTTCGCCATGATCCCGGCTATCGTATACCACCTCATATCGAATCACAGCCGATGATTTGTATTTAGAAAGAACTGGTTCCCATTCTGAGCTATTCAAAAAGCAATAAATGACGGTAGCACATGGTTGAAATAAGGGGGCCATACTCAATAGCCTAACATAGCCACAGTAACACCATATCCCAAAATAGACAAAACAGTTCCACAGTTTTTAAGCATAGATGAATACAATAAAATTCTGTCTCACTATTGTCAAAGAGCTAATACCCCTCCTGGGATACGCAGAGAGTGGGCCCTTTAATATTTTATTAACTTTTGACCGCATGGTGAGGTTATAAAGCTATTAAAGATCGCTCTCTCTTTTTGACCGAAAAAGAACGCATCTATCGTTGCAATGGAATTCAAAATGATAAGGGTATCGGTGATAATTGCTGAAGGGCTACGGCAACATTGTCATCGAGGTTCAGCTACAGGGTCGCGGTCTTGGTATTGGGCATGGCGCTGAGTTCTTCTTTGTAGACGATCGTATCATTATAAGTAAGAGCTGGAAAGATTCACCTTACGCCTGCGCATGACAACAAATTCAAACCGTTGGGCCGCAAAGTATTCCTCCGAGTAGAGGACGGGTATATTGTCGATGTTCTTATCAGTTTGCTGGAGGAACATTAGAAGGTCACCCGGTTTTAGGCCCAGGGTCCGGGCTATAGTTTTGCTCGCTTTCAAGGGTTTAAGACTGAGCGCGCTGGTGCCCAGACTAATCCCTAAGTCCTCTTCCATAATTGTGTAAAGAGATACTTTCTTGATGTCACGTAGTAGGTTGTCGGGGATCATTTCTTTGGGGCTGAAATCTTCAGTATAGGCAACTGGGATATCGTTTGCCGTTCGCAATCGTTTGACGACCAGGAGGGGAGCGCCAATATCGACCTGGAGTTTTTGGGCCAACTTCTGGTCGGCAGTCATCTCTTCTATCCTGACATTGCGGGCACCCGGGGTCATACCCCGACCCATGATCATCTCTGAAACACCTTCGTTGAGATCCAGTGTGCTGTGGATTAAAACATCGCGGTGGGTGACATAAGTTCCGATGCCCTGCTTGCGTATGACCACATCCTCTTCTTCGAGAACCCGCATTGCTTCCCGCAGGGTACCTCTGCTGATGCCCAGTCTGGAGCAAAGTTCACCCTCGGAGGGCAAAAAGTCCCCCCCGCTCAGACCTTTATCTGCTATATAGTGCACTATCTCCTCCTTGGCGAGTAGATAGAGGGGAGGGTGTTTTACTTTTTTCATTGTTTCTCCATTGGTGGCGTAAACTTCAGATTATAGCAACCGCAGATCTTTCTCAGTAGGTAGCATAGCTGCACCATGAGTGCAAGGATCAGATTAGCGAAAACTTTTTCGGTAGTCAGGGCTTGGGTGCACAACTCCAGCTCAAGACCGTGATTTCCGATGAGATATTGATAATTTTGTGGGGAACGTTTTCGGCAACCAAAAGGGCATCTCCTTCTTCCAATTCCACGAACAATCCATTCTCATTGGTCATGACCGCCTTACCCCGAACCACAAAGAAAACCTCATGAGCCTCTGAGTGACCCGGATCCACAGCTCCCTCTTCACCGGGAAATAACCGAGAAGTTCCGAATGTGATTTTGTCGGTGGTTACATACTCTCTGCACATTTCCTTTCCTTCGAAGAAAATCCGAGCCTCTTTTTTTTTAATCACTTTAAAACCGCTCATAAATTGTAACCCTCCCCTATTAGAAAAAATAATTAAATTGAAAGGAGTTGTCAATCTCTGCCTGCGGACACTCCAGGATCTGGGGGATGAGGCTTGCAGGCTGACATTCCCGGCTTCGCCGGCGGTGTCTTCTCCGAACAATACATCATATGTTTAAATATATGATGCATAATTGAACAGCGTCAAGAACTTTTTGTTCTATGTTCATACCTGTGAATGGCGTTCTCCAAAGTCATTACCATAGTGAGAACTCTATCATGACCGAAATAAGCAATTAACCTAGTGAAATTATTGAATAATTATTACTTGGATGGCTGGTTCGCAAGAACTGGAAGTCGGAATGCTTTTTTTCTTGACAGTATTATGGCAATGAATTAAGATTTAGATGTTTGATGTCTGAATCTTGATGACAATATTTCATAATTATATCCAAAGATGCCAAGCTACCGCAGTGCATGTGTGAATCCAGATGCTTATTTTCTTGCAAAACTTTAAGGAGATGCTTTTATGATTAAACAAGAACTACGGGAAGAAGTCGCTCAAGCAACGCGATTGTTTTGGGAAAAAGATCTTTCTCCAGGACAGGACTCGGGCGATACGAGTTTGAGAGATCCGCAAACAAATCTTATCTATATATGCCCTAGACCGAAGCCTGGCGTACTGCATATTCCCAACTGGGGTGTGATAAAAGATGAGCATATTGTGGTAATCAACCAGCAGGGGGAGGTAGTAGATGATTTCGGACTTGAGCCGACGGTTGAAGCTCCAATGCACCTTGCAATATATGAAGCAAGACCTGAAGTAAACGCCATAGTTCATTCTCACGCGGTATGGTCTTCCGCGTTTGCGGTAACAGGGAAAAATATTCCCCTAATTCTCGCGGAGCAGTCACTGCGTTTGGGTGGTGAGGTTAGGTGCGCGGAATATGGAAGTGTCGGATCTGATGATATTGCCCGAAATATCGTGAAGGCTCTTGAGGGACACAAAAATGCAGCCCTTATGATGAATCATGGGGCAGTATGTCTGGGCAAAAATTTTGAGGAAGCCTTTATCGTTTCAAACTTTCTGGAAAAGGGGGCGAAAACCGCACTTTTGGGCACTGTTCTTGGAAAACTTATAACCCGAAGGCCTGATGAAATTCTTGATCAAAGGCTCTTAAAAAAGGCGAAATAAAATACACCGGATAGAGGAAGGAGGTGAAAAAAAGTAATTTTTCAAGGCCCAGTTATTTAGTAAAAAAGTGAGAGAATATCTTTCCACACAATTAACACAAAGGAGGAACACCATGAAAAGCAGATTTAATTCTTTTGCAGTTGTTTCCGTTATGGTTATGGCTCTGGTCTCAATCAGCTTTGGCTTCAGTGCCTATGCGGCAAAAAAACCTTGGGAAAAGATAAATTGGGACAAACCCGTACCGGCAGCCGAGAGGCTCTCAGCCGACGAGTATATCCTGCCTGAAGGGTGGCAAGAGGCTACCAAAGGGGTAAAGAAGATACTCCATTTTAATGCGGGCGGTATGAAACATGATCCTGGTACACTGGCCAATTTCCAGCTTTTCGAGAAACTAACAGGAATAAAGGTTGAATATGTAGAAGTATCAGATCAGGTCCTGCTTCAGAAGACTATCAGTGCCCTTGTCAGCCGAGACCCGAATGTTACAAGCATGTGTGTGTCCTCACCTGCCTTTACCCTCCAGCACCTAATTGCTGCAGGCTGGTTGGAAAAATGGGACTGCATATGGAGCAAAGGGGTAAGGGATATCTACCCTAAGGGTTTGGTCGACCTCATGCAAGGTCCTGATGGACAATACTATGGCACCGTAGATACATACAAATCAGGAATATCTTACCTGAGACCCTCCTGGCTGAAGGCTGCGGGCGTAGAAGGAACCCCGGAAACATGGGAGGGATATATTGCAGCGGCAAAAAAGTGCAGAGAGTGGGCCAAGAAAAATCTCGATCAGACCTATTACGGATTCGGTTTCGGCGCAGATCACTACCTGCTTCAAAAGCTCCAGGGTATGACATATTCCCAGGGTGGCAGACTGATAAATGACGGCAAGATCAAGCTTCTGACCCCCGAATTCAAGAATACATGGAAGACGTACGTAAACTTTGTACTGGAAGATACCTCGCCCAAGGCTGTGCTGGGATGGACATGGAACGACTATCAGCAGGCCTTTGCCATGGGTAAAATGGCCATCATCACCGAGTCTCTCAATACAAATATGGTGCGTTTTTCAAATCCTGAAAAATCCCCCGGTCTAACAAAGCTGGTGACCGGAGGAAAAGCAGATGCTCCGGGTGACTGGACTGCTATGCCATCGCCCAAATGGAGCAAGGATATGCCCGATAAGTATATAGGAGCTGCTCCTCCCAATTTTTCAGCCTTTATCATAAACAGATTCGCTCCCGACAATGCCAAGGCAGCTGCCATGATTTTGGGTGAAGTAAGGATGAGCAAGCAGGGAGGGAAAAATGAGCTTCTTATCGAAGGTAACTCACCTTTCAACCCTGCCGTCTTCGAGGATGCCAGTGTAATGTCAAAGGTCGCCTATATTGATGTAAGAAAAACCTCAAACAAGAATGCCATAATGGAGGTTTTTCCTCCCGGTGGTGAAAAGGCAATAGATATCCTACTTGAATACTTCGGAAAAGCAGCTACAGGCAAGATGGATGCCATGAAAGCCCTGGAAGCCGCTCAAAAAGAGATTGACGATTTCCAGTCATATTAATAGATTTCAAAACGGCCGGAGCATAGAAAGCTCCGGCCGATCTTGCAATAAGTAACAAATATTATCTGGTTTAAACATTCATCCCCTGATAGAGGGATTTGCGCTGTACCATTTTTTCAGTCAAACCATGTAGACTAACTATACCTAATAATAACATGCCCTGTATTAATTTTACTCACTGCGAAATTGGACATCGGTTCGAAAACTATAAAAATCCACGGTAAAAAGTGGGGCGAAATTGTTTTGGACCTCCCAGAATCCTTCGCCATTTCAAAAGGTTAAATACAGCGCAAATGCCTCTAATAGTGGTTTTTTCATGAGGATATCAAACAGCAAATTCGGTATGATGTTATCTTTGCCCGGCGCATTTGTGCTTTTTTTATGGGTCATAGTTCCTCTGGGCATACTCGTGGTAACAAGCTTTCTGCGTTATGACAATATACATCCTGTCGTGTTTGCGGGCCTTAAGAATTATGAGTTTGTGTTCAACCATAGAATATTCTGGCTCAGTTTTAAAAACACACTCATTTTCTGTGCAGGTGTTACCTCGTTAACTCTGGTAGTGAGTCTTATCCTGGCCCACTCGCTTTCTCGTATAAACAGGTTTGCCAGTCTGTTCAGGTCCCTCTCGATGTTTCCCTGGGCTGTGCCCATGGTGGTTTCCGGTTTCATGTGGGCACAGATGTTCAATCCTTCCTTCGGCGTGATAAATGATTTTTTCCTTCGCATGGGAATTATTTCCAAACCCATTGGTATATTTGGAAATCCCTCCCTGGCGATGATTGGGGTGATTTTCGCGGATGCCTGGACCCGAATCCCCTTTATGACGATAATAATACTTGCCGGCCTTGAAAGCATTGATCCGACTCTTTATGAAGCCGCACGTGTAGACGGGGCGGATTCTCTTCAGCTCTTCAGCCGTATATCCCTTCCTCTCAATAAAAAGGCAACTATGACAGGGATCATAATAACCACCATATTTTCATTCAGAACTATTGATACCATATTTTCAATGACCTTTGGCGGTCCTGCAAAGGGAACCTATACATTTGGATTTTATATATTGGACAACATCTATCGTTTCTTCAATTTCGGTGTGGCAGGGGCAATGAGTATTATTCTTCTTATACTGCTGCTTATAATAGGAAGTGTGTTCATCTATCAAACACTTCGCATAGAAAAACGATAATAGGGTCTTAAAAGTGAGACAGTTTATATGCAGAATATTAGATCATAAGGCTACGCCCTATGTGGTGCTGAGTGTGCTTCTCTTTATCCTCCTGCTTCCCATAGGCTGGACTTTGTTGACATCCCTCAAAAGCCTCAAAGAGGCCTTTCAGAGTCCGCCAACATATTTTCCTGATAAATTAACCTTTGAGGCCTACAGAAAAGTCCTGACAGAGACTCCCGTACCCAGGTATGTCCTTAATTCGCTTATATATGCGCTGGCAACTGCAGCTTTTGTTCTGTCAGCCGGCACTTTCTCGGCCTACGGACTAAGTAAATACCCTTACAGGGGAAGTAATACTATCCTGATATCCTTTCTTGTAACGAGGATTATTCCTCCTCTGAGTCTTTTGCTGCCCTTCTATATGATCTTCAGATATTTTGGTATGATTGATACAAAAATAAGCGTTATTGTTTTTGCAATATATCTATCCTATCCCCTATCAGTATGGATATTGAAATCCTTCTTTGACACTTATCCAACCGATCTGATGGAGGCAGGTCTGATTGACGGCTGCAGCAGGATGGGCGTTCTCTTCAGGATTGTGCTCCCGGGGGTGGCAACAGGTATTGCGGCGGTTGCGATTATTACCTTTCTCTGGACATGGCAGGAGTTCCTGTCGCCCTATCTCTTCCTCAACAGTGATTTGAATAAGCCTATAACAGTAGGTGTTTATTATTTCGTGGGAGATGAATTGACTTACTGGAACACCATATCTGCCGCAGCGATGCTTGCAAGTATTCCCGGCATACTGTTCTTTTTGATCGCTCAGAAATACATTGTAAAGGGCCTCACCTCGGGGGGAGTGAAAGAGTAGACAAAGGGTCCAAGAATTTCAGGGGTCGAGTGCAATGCCTCCGGTCTGTGATGAGTGAGACGCAGGTCTTCGATCCACGTGAACCCTCGAGCCCTTAGACCTTTTTTTTAAGCCTTTCCACACCAGTCTATAATAAATGCTGCATATTCTTTAGCCGTAACAAGGATGTCCGATATTTCCGCATGTTCGTTTTTTGAATGAGCCTGGTGACTGTTTTTGCCTCCATATATGATGCTCGGCATTCCCCCCTGATTGAAATAATACCTTGCATCACAGGTTGCCATCATGCCAAGCACTTCAGGTTTTCTTCCAAATTTATCCAGGGTTTTCAGAAGGGCAGAGGTGAAAGGATGTTTCGTAGGCATTTCAAAGGGATCGTTTTTTATTCCCTCAAATCTGACCGTTACATGATCTTTTATCCATGGGTCATCGATTGAGCCAATCACCGCTCTGATCTCATCTTCAACCTGCTTCATGGTTCGATTAGGAAGGAATCCAACTCCTCCTTCCATTGTTACGAGGTCCGGTACTATTGAAAAAAAATCTCCCCCCTTTATGATTCCAACATTTACCTGGCCAGGGTATTCGAAGCTTTCAAAGAGGGGATATCCTTTTCCTTCTTCTATCAGACGATCTTCATATATCACAAGGGCATCGACTATCCTGCATGCCTTTTCTACGGCATTGACACCGTACCGCTTGTTTCCCAGATGGGCCTGTTTCCCTTCGACTTCGATGGTGAATTGAAGGGCTCCCCTGTTTGCGATGTAAATATTATGATCAGTGGGCTCGAGAACCAAAACGGCATCTGCACGGAATCCTTCCCTTACAAAGGTAAGGGCTCCCGCCATACCGACTTCCTCTTCGTTTGTGAGATGAACCTCGATATC
>MVDB01000153.1 GCA_002050025.1 Desulfobacteraceae bacterium 4484_190.2 | reverse complement strand
CCTAAGACCTAAAACGCCCGTAAAAAGGCACTTTTTGATTTTTTACGAGATCGTCACGATTTTATTAAAAATATGCAGGGACTTATTTTCTTTATTTCGTTTATGTTCGAAAATAGATCAAATAAACACTTGACAACAAAAACGAACATCAAATATAAGCAAAAGGAAACAGCTAAACGTATTTTCAAAAATATACCTATGACTAAAATGAACTCTTTATTTCCTGCTGAAAGACAGCAGCAGATACTTGAAATTTTAAGAGATAAATTAACCATTCGCGGATCCAGCCTGAGTGGATTGTTAAATGTCTCCGAAATGACCATCCGTCGTGACCTTGATGCATTGGAAAGGCAGGGGGTTGTGGAACGAACCCACGGAGGCGCAGTCTTCAGACAGGAACGATTAATAGGCAACTTTCATTACAATCACAGCACTCGGGAAAATCCTATGGAAAAAAGGCGCATTGCAGCTTGTGCGTCAAAGATGATTGAGCCGAATGATATGGTTTACATTGGGGAAGGATATACTGCGGCACAGATTATTCGTCATGTGGATCCTCATATACACTTTACAATTTTCAGCAATAACCTTGGTGTAACGGCTGAAATGGAAAATAAGTCAGCCGAACTGATAATGCTTCCCGGCACCTATGATCCTGTAACCAATGCACTCGCCGGTCCGCTGACCATGGAAATGATACGGCAGGTAAATGCCACCAAAGTTTTTCTGGGGGCGGATGGCCTCAGCCTTAGTTTAGGGTTGACTACTCCAAGCCTTGAAATTGCGGTGATTGAGCGCAGTATGATTCAGTATACCCGGGGAAAAGTCATAGTAATGGCCGATCATTCAAAATTCGGCCTGGTGGCTGAAATGTCGGTCGCACCCTTAAAACATATTGATGTGCTGATTACAAATCGGAAAATTCCCGAAGATTTTCAAAAGAGCCTTGACTTAGTGGGGGTTCAGGTAGTGATTGCCTGAACTGTTTGATCCTGCATTCAAGGTCAATTCCGTGGCAACTACCTTCGAGCCTATCGCAGTAAGAAATTTGAATTTTAGGCGGGTGTTTAATTGAATATTTAAGGAATGGAAATGGCCAACCTAACAACGGAAAAGGAGCATTAAATGGAACACAGTGAGCACTTTGATAATCTAAAAAATGCAATGGTCGCATTGGAAAAGGATGATGTTATTTCCATCACTGCTGAGGGTCTTGAGGTTGGAATCGAGCCTCTTGAAATTATTGAGAATGGATTGTTGCCCGGCCTCAAAACGATTGGAGAAATGTTTGAAGACGAAGAGATTTTTCTCCCCGAACTTATGCAATCAGCCCAGATCTTTCAAGGAGCGATGGATCTTCTTCAACCCAAAATTCAGGAAATGGGGACAGATGTGAAAAAAAAAGGTACCGTTGTCATCGGAACGGTAAAAGGCGACATGCACTATATCGGCAAAAACATCGTTAAACTCCTTATAGAGACCTCGGGTTTTGATGTCCACGACCTCGGGGTGGATGTCGACCCTTTTGCCTTCATCGTTAAAGCCGATGAAGTTAATGCCGATATTATCGCTCTTTCGGCCCTTCTGACCACAACCCTCATCGGCCAGAAAGACGTTATTGAAGCACTCGAAGGGCAGGGCAAGCGTGAGAAATTCAAGGTGTTGCTGGGAGGCGGCGCCGTTACAAAAGCCTGGGCAGATGAGATCGGCGCAGACGGTTACGCCGAAAACGGATACGGAGCAGTCAAACTGGTCAAATCATTTATAGCATAGTTAATCAATACGCTGGCTTTCTGAACCACAACAAGGGGCAGCGGTTAAAAGCAGGAGGAGTCACATGCTCGATTTAATCGAAGTTTTTGAGAGAGCGGACAATGGTCTTCTAATCCCGGATACTGATTACTATATGAATCGCTTTGTACCGAAGCTTGCTGAAATTATAGACCGGTACAAGATCAAATGGGACAGGCAAACCATTGTAAATTCAGACGACGACCTGGCGGATCGCGTGTTTCAGGCTGCCGTAGACCTCATAGCCGAAGCAGGGGCCTATTGTCCCGACACAAACCGGGTAATGGAATTTACCCGTGATGAAATCTTAAGGGCGGCGGAGCAGGCACCCCAATCCACCCGATTCGGGGAGGGGCGTGAAGCCAAAACCATGTACGGCCGAGACGTGGATGAGGATTCCGTGCCCTGGATTCATGTGGGTGGTGGCATTTACACCACCGATGAACAAATTTACCTCGATACGGTCGAGGGTCTTGCGAGTATCAGTATCGTTGATTCGGTAAGTGTTCCATCCATCCTGCATCTCCGGGGGAAAGACGCACGCGTAAGATCTCCCCAGGAGCTGCTCGCAGCTATCAAAACCGTGACTTTAGCCCGGGATGGTATCCGTCGTTCCGGGCGCGCCGGACTGCCCATCATAAATGGAATTCCTGCAGCGTCCAACTCTGTTTCCATGATTGCCGCAGCATCACCCCAGTTTGGTCTCCGACCGAGTGACGGTTTCCTTATCGATTTTCTCTCCGAGATGATGGTCAACTACGAGGCATTGCAAAAGGTGGCTTACTTCAACAGCATCAGTGCGAATATCGGCTCAACATCGACACCGCTATTTGGTGGATATGCCGGTGGCGCGGAGGGCGTTGCAGTTTTGGCCACATCCTATCTCATAATGGGCAACCTTATCTACCGGGGTAGCTACCACTATAATGCGCCGCTGCATCAAAATTTGCGCCTGTCCACCACTAAGCCGCTCCTCTGGGCCATCGGCATGTCCAATCAGGCCAATGCCCGTAATATGCGATACCCGGTGGTGAACCTGCCATATCTCGGTGGCGGCGCTGGAACGAGAATGTATCATTATGAAATGGCCGCTTACATGCTTTCCGTGGTACCGGCCGGAGGAAACATCTTTTCCGGACATCCTGCCAAATCGGTGGAACCGAATTCACTTCTTCCCAAAGATCACCAATTCCATGCGGAAATAGGGCTGGCCGCAGCCAAATACACGCGTAGGGAAGCCGACCCCTTGGCGCTGAAATTTTTTCAGAACTACGAAGCACACATCAAAAGCCCCACTCCCGGTTTCAGATATGAACAGGTCTATGACCTCAAAACCAAGGCGGTCGTAAACGAGGAATACCTTAAAATTCTGGACGAAGTGCGGGCAGAGTTCAAAGAGATGGGATTGGAAGTTCTTCCGTCCTAGGTTGCTCTGAAGCGAGCAGATATCGATTAACATTGCAAACAAGCGGCGTTATTTTAAAGCGCGCAGACTTTAATGGGGAGAATGGTCATGAAAGACAGTGCCCAGGTAGTAATTATCGGCGGTGGTATTATCGGATGCAGCACGGCCTATCATTTAACGAAGATGGGTTGCAAAGACGTGGTGCTGTTTGAAAAGAACGACCTTACCAGTGGTTCCACCTGGCATGCGGCCGGACTTGTCGGACAGCTTCGCAAAGAACGCAACATTACCCGCATGCTGCAATACAGCGTCAGCCTTTATGAAAAACTTGAAGCGGAAACCGGGTTGGCCACCGGCTGGAAAAAAAGCGGCTGCCTGCATTTGGCCAGCACTCAAGAGCGTATGTATGAATTGAAGGCAGGGGCTACGACTGCTCGCAGCTTCGGCCTGGAAATGAACATCATCACGCCCAAGGAAGCATATAATCTCTGTCCGATATTGTCTTTGAAGGGCATCATCGGCGCAGCCTTCATGCCTACAGATGGTGAAGCAGACCCCTCAGGCATTACACAGGCCCTGGCCAGAGGGGCCCGTAAAGGCGGGACAAAAATCTTCATCGACACGCCCGTGACCGGATTCGACTTTGACAACAGACGGGTGACCGCTGTCAAAACCACCAAGGGTGACATCCGCTGCGATATGGTGGTCAACTGTACCGGCATGTGGGGCTGGCAAGTGGGCAAAATGCTGGGCGTCAACACCCCCGCGGTGCCCTTTCAGCACCAATTTCTTGTGACCGAGCCCATCCAGGGATTGCCTCCGAACCTGCCGACCATCAGGGACAAGGACAACCTGATTTACTACAAGGGTGAAGTGGGCGGCATAGTAATGGGCGGTTACGAGCGCGACGGCATCCCCTGGCGAGTTGGAGGGGTGCCGAACGATTTCACCGCCAAGCTCCTTCCATCGGATTTCGATCATTTTGAGTCACTCTCCGTTCCGGCCATAAAGCGCACCCCGTGTCTTGAAGAAGCCGGCATCGCCAGACTGATAAACGGCCCGGAAGCCTTCACGCCGGACGGTGACGCCATTATGGGCCCAGCCCCTGAGTTGGACAATTGCTTTGTAGCGGTGGGATTCAACGCGTTCGGCATCGCAGCAGGCGGCGGAGCAGGCCGGATGATGGCCGAATGGATCATCGAAGGAGAACCGAGTTTGGATATCTGGCCACTTGATATCCGGAGGTTCGGCCAGTACCACAAAAGCCGCAAATACAATGTGAAAAGGACCAGGGAGATCTACGGCAAACACTATACCATTCACTGGCCCCATGAAGAGCACAATTCCGCGCGGGGGGTAAGACGCAGCCCCCTCTACTACCAACTCAAGGAGAAGGGTGCGGTATACGGGGCAAAATATGGGTGGGAACGGGCCAATTGGTTTGCTCCCGACGGTGTGGAACCCAAAGACGACCTAACCTTTGAAACTCCCAACTGGTTTGAATATGTGGCTACCGAACACAAGAACGCACGGGAAAATGTGGTGCTTATCGACCAGACCTCTTTCTGCAAATTCGAGGTGGAAGGACCGGGCGCCATGGGATTTTTAAACCGGCTCTGTGCCAATCAGATCGATCGGCCCGTCGGGAAAGTGATCTACACGCAGATGTGTAATGATCGCGGCACCATCGAGTGCGACATGACCATCGGCCGGCTGGCCGAGGACAAATTTCTCATCGTTGTCGGTACCGCCTTTGGCCTACGCGTCTCGTGGTGGATAGAAAACCATATGCCCGACGACGGCACGGTTTCGTTCAGGGAAGTGACTTCGGCCTATGCGGTCATCAACGTCATCGGACCAAAATCGAGGGTCCTTTTGGAAAAAACGACAAGTGACGACCTTAGCAACAGCGGCTTTCCTTTTGGAATGTACAAGTCATTTACCGTGGGATATGCCCCGGTCATCTCTTTTCGGGTGACATACGTCGGGGAACTCGGTTACGAACTGTATATCCCCACGGAATTTGCTGGCCATGTGTACGAAATCCTGTGGGAGGCCGGCCAGGACCTTGGCGTCAAAAACGCCGGGTACCGCACCATCGCCTCCACCCATCTGGAAAAGGGATACGCCGACTGGGGTTCCGAGCTCACTCCAGAATACACGCCGTTTGATGCAGGCCTGGGATTCTGTGTGGCCCTCGAAAAGGATGATTTCATCGGAAAAGACGCACTGGCAAGAATCAAGGCTGAAGGCGCCAAATGGAAA
>MVDB01000152.1 GCA_002050025.1 Desulfobacteraceae bacterium 4484_190.2 | reverse complement strand
TGACTTGCAGAGATCGAAACCGTATGGCACTTCAGGCAGATCTTTTTTTTGCTGCCAGCAGGGGAATCAACAATGTCCTTTGCCTCACGGGCGATTCAGTGATTCTGGGTGATCATAAGGAGGCCAAAGGTGTTTTTGATCTGGATTCCAGCCAATTATTGGCGGCAATCAGACGGTTGGAAAAAGGAAAGGACCTCGGGGGAAATGACGTGGATGGAAGTGTATCCTTTTGTGCCGGCGCTATTGTGACGCCAGAGGCCAATCCCCTTGAACCCCAGCTTATCAAGATTGAAAAGAAGATAGAAGCAGGTGCCGAGTTTATCCAGACCCAGGCCGTGTACGACTTGCAGACCCAGGCCGTGTACGACCTGGATAATTTCAAGCAATTCATGGACTATGCCAGGCAGTTTCCTGTGAAGATCCTGGCGGGCATCATATTACTTACCTCTGCTCCCATGGCTCGTTTTATGAATAAGAATGTTGCCGGAGTTATTGTACCACAAGAGTTGATTGATGAAATGGCTTCTGCACCCAAAGGCAGGGCCATTGACAAAGGCATAGAGATCGCTGGTCGCATGATCAAACGGGTACGTGATGAGAAGATGTGTGACGGGGTGCATATCATGGCTATCGGCAAGGAGGAGCTTGTGCCTGATATCATGGCTGCTGCGGGGTTGGATTGAGTAGAAGATGGTACTTGGTATCCGGTACTGAGTACTGGTTTAAAAAATTATTTTTCATTTTTTATATCTCTATCTGTGAAATTCTGTCTACTTTATGTGAATAGACGGAGCGAAGCGACTCCTTAACTTTAGTTACCTCAAACCCTGGCCCAGACCTGGTTTTGAAAGGCCAGTGTTAAAGAAGGCCAATTATGAGTTTTTCTTAAGGCCTACAAGTACTCTAAGTGTGTCGCACCAGGGCAGGCTTTAGTTCACTTCCACGTTGCAAGCGGGATAAATAGGCACTTTTCCGGTGTATCCGGGTTAGGGTGTTAATTGAGGGAGGGAGAGATGCCTCTGTAACTGAAGGGCACTGAAGTGCTGGTTATATCACCGGTTGTGCTGAGGGTAATGGCACCGGCATGTTCCTCAAGCCAGAATTTATAGCATCTCAATAGATTCGGATTCTTAAAGACCACAATTTCGCCCAAGAATTTCAATTCTTCAATTATGCGCCAGTAAAAATGCATAGTTTTTTCCTCTAAGTTGCAGCGAACTCCCACTGGCACCAAATATCTTCCGGATGGGGTTCTGGCGGGCAAATCAGGCAGGTTACCTTAATTTTCGGGTCGATAAGCTCGCACAGGCTGCCAAAACAGGCTTCAAAGGTCGGTTGACAGGCAAACTCTCCCTTTCCTGCCTTTATGCGGCCTATCTGTGGAGGACAATGCGTACAGGTCCAGATGGCCTTGTTTCCCCTATACTCCACTTTATAGCCGAAGCTGGCTGCCCAGCTCATAAAGTTGATGGCCCTGAGGACAGACTGAAGCCCGCCTTCTCTTAGATCAAGAAGTTCTTTGATCCTTTTGGCTTCAATCCTTGAACCAATTTTCCACATTCTTACATCCAAGTCAAGGGCTTCATCGAGACCAAATTTGTTTTCCACACCGGAAAACCAGAGACCGTCGACGGTAAGCCAGTTCCTGGAATACATCTTGATCAACTCAATGAGGGTACTCTTTGGGAGTTTTTCTAATTCTTGCTGAACAGGGTTATCCATAACCTCTCTGTGGCCTTGTGTATTTTAGTATTTTAAAATCTCTAATCTGGCATGGGAAAAGCAGAGTCTCTTGCCTTTGGGACCTGTTTACACTATATTCGTTAATTTGAAAATAATTTTTTTGCCAAAATGTAAAACAAAGCTATGAAGAAAAAATTTGAAGCCGTAATCGACTGCTTAATAAGCAACGGCGAAGAAGAACCGATAACAGGTATCAATATCGCCGAGCAATTTTGCCCCGAGGAGACCACTCGTAAGGCCCATTTCAGGAATTTGAATGCGGCCTTTTTAATTTCTTTATGCGGGAGTTCTCATCCGCTTTATTCTGAGGCTGAACGTTTCACAAAGGACCTTAGAAAGCAGCCTGACTGGAAAGGAGCAGTCGACTTTTTTTGTAGATGCAGGTCTCTTACTATCGAAGAAATTGAAGAGAGGTGTGCTAAAGATAGAGATTTTCGGGAAAGCCTGGATCAGTTGTATCTGTGGGTCCGAGATCCCCGGAACCTCAATAACCGCATTGAGACAATGAAAAAAGTCTGGGAAGTTTTTTCCCCTGAAGGAGTTTCGCTATTTGAGCAGCGGGAGAACAAAATTAGTGCACTCCGGAAGAAAAGAACCGTAAGAATTACACGATTGAATCCTGACCCAATCAAAGATCCGGCAAATGAAATTTTGTTTACATCAAATGTCCTGCTGACCGTGCCTTCCCCTACTACACGAATCGACAACCTGGCATTACCTGAACATATGAAATCGAAACTGCATGAAATAATGAGAGAACCGCAGATCTATTGGTATGATCATCCGATTCAGATTGGTGTGGAGAGCGAAAAGAATGAGGTAATATATGGACTAAAAGGCCTGGATCAATCAGTAGAGTTTGAGAAGAAAGTGGGAGTTGTAGAAAAAGATACGAAAGTCCATTGTATTCTCTCGGTCTCAGTAACCCATGCGGGGCTCCACGACATTGCAAGGGCATACCTTGAAGATGTTCTGAGAAAAGAGAAAAGTATTAAGCACCTCAATGTCTATATCTTGACAGAATCTGATGCCACCAGGCTTATCGACGAGACCTTAAACCCTGCCGCCAGGCATTATTTAGACTCAAGAGACGAGAATCTGTTGAATGAGATTATTGGTGTGGACGGCAAATATGGCAGGCACTATTCGTTTCTTAAGGCGATTTCGGCCTTTTGGCAGGTTTTTATAAATTCAGATGTCAGAGGGACATTCAAAATAGATCTTGATCAGGTCTTTCCTCAAAACGAACTTGTAAGGGAAACGGGCGCCTCGGCATTTGAGCATTTTAAAACACCCCTCTGGGGAGCAGAGGGATTAGATGAGAATGACAACCGGATCGAATTGGGGATGATAGCCGGAGCACTGGTCAACGAAGAAGACATTGGCCGTTCGCTTTTCACACCGGATGTGAGTTTTCCCAGTAAGAATATTTGTGGAAACGAATGGATTTTTTATAGCCCACTCCCCCAGGCACTTTCAACTGAGGCCGAGATGATGACTCGTTATGGAGAGGGTGAATTAAATGGTCGAGATCGATGTATCCAGCGGGTCCACGTAACAGGCGGCACATGTGGCATCCTGGTTGAAAGCCTTAGAAGATATCGGCCATTTACTCCTACTTTTATTGGTCGGGCCGAGGATCAGGCATACATATTATCAGTGTTATTGAAGGAGGAAAGCAGAAACCTCAGGTATGCCCATGAATCTGGATTAATTATGCGTCATGACAAGAAAAGTTTTGCAGGCGAAGCTATCAAGTCTGCACACACCGGAAAATTGATCGGTGATTATACCCGCATACTGCTTTTTTCCTACTATGCTAAGGCATTACCCTGGTCCGTGGAACAGACAAAAGACATTATAGATCCCTTTACAGGTTGTTTTGTGTCATACATACCCTTTACATTGGCCAGTCTCAGGCTCGCACTGAAGGGCGCTTCATTTTTCAAGGACAGAAAGCCGAACGAGGGTTTCGACTTGCTGCAAATGGGGATAAATCGTTTGAATGAGATAATCAAAAAGCTGTCGGAGACCTCGAATCCTTTGCGTGAGAGATTTCGGAAGGAGAAAAAGGCATGGAATATCTTTTATGATTTTCTGGACAAAGTGGAAGAGGGCTTAAAGAGAAGCGATCCGTTTGCCCTTGATCTTAAGGAGAAGGCCAAAGAACTGATCAAAACTTCTGAAATTGATCTGCGGACATTATCCGGGCATTGATCATTGCGTGTCTATATTCAGTACCTATATTTCAAAACCCCGTTATATTTGCGTTGAATTTATGCCACAGCCAGATTGAATATTTTAAGAAATTCTTTCAATTTTTAAAAGACCTATCAAAAAAATGACGGAGCGAGGCGATTTCCACAAATATTCAATAGTCAATTCCGGCTTCGCCGGGTTAGGATTTGATGTCATGCTTATCATACCATTTTCATTGCGTTTTTTTGGATTGACAAGCTTCGAGGAATGGCGTAAATTAGCTCAAATATCTTTTTAAAGATAGAGGACAGGGGTTCGGACAGTAGCGACCAAATTAGGATAAATGATGAATGTCAAATTTTGGGGGACAAGGGGTTCAATTCCCGTCCCTGGCAAAGACACAACTATTTACGGGGGAAATACCACCTGTTTAGAGATTACGCTTGAAAGTGGCAGGATTATTGTCATTGATTCCGGAACAGGAATCAGGCCGTTGGGCGAGCAACTCACCAATTACAGGGCAAAGGTGGATATCCACCTCCTTATAACTCATATCCATTGGGACCATTTATGGGGTTTTCCTTTTTTTGATCCGGTCTACGACCCAACAAGCAAAATAAGAATAGACGGCTTTCCAACCTGCATGAAAGGCCTGAGGGCTACGTTTGATAACAAAATGGGGGATGGTTTTTTCCCAATCAAATTTGATGATCTCAAGGCCGAGATTCAGTACCTGGACACACTAAGTCATGGTCCTCTAAAGATTGACAGTGTAATCGTTGACTGCATCCCTCTTCAACATCCCCAGGGTGGATTCGGGTTTCGTTTTCGTGAAGGCAAAAAAACACTTGTCTTCATCACCGATAATGAACTTACAGATGAGGCATGGGCCGGAAGGCGACTTGAAGATTACGTAGAGTTTTGTAAAGATGCAGATGTTTTGATACACGATGCCCAGTATACCCCTGAGGAAAGAGAGGCTCGCAGGGGTTGGGGACATTCAGATTATGTGGCCGCACTTAAGCTCGCCTTGGAATCTCATGCAAAAAGGTTAGTCCTGTTTCATCATGATCCTTCCAGAAAAGATCCCGAGGTGGTGTCTTTCAAAAATCACTGCGAAGATGTCGCTGAAAAGAAGAAAGTTGATATTATCATTGATGCCGCCAAGGAAGGTAGTGAGTTCATTCTTTGATTCCTCCCCGTCGCAATCCCGCTATCCGTCTATATAGGCCGAGATCTTAAATTTTGATCCGAGTTTCAATACATTAGCGGGAAACCTGTGAATACCTATCTTATCGTGAGAGATGTTATGCAAGATATTTTTAGAATTATAAAGGCTAACAACAAAAGGGAAGAGAATAAAAAAACCATTTCGATTGGTATTGATTTACAAATTGCCGGCAGAGAGATTTGTGGCCAAGTTTCAGAAGATTGCCACTCATACGAGGATTTGGTCGTTGAGGTCGGGGGAATCAAAAGGAATCTGGAGTCCGTTCTCGATGAAGCAAAAAAGCACTTTAAAGGACCTGAACCAAAAGGTGATTCAGGATTTGAGCCTGAAACGTCTGATGAAGAGATCTGGACAATCCTGTCCGGGATTCAAAATGAGTCTATCTTTGTAGAACGTTTTAACATTGTTCAAATCTTATATAGCCGCAATAATAGTGGCAAAAATACAACCCGAGAAAAATGTTTTCTGTGGCAGCGAGAAGTCGTATTCGTCTTTGAAAAGCATGCGGGTAATCCCACTTCGTTTTTGGAGGTAGAGAAAATGAGCCTATTGTGGAGATGAGTCACGGTTGACGAGTTGTCGGAGCGTTATTTCCGCAGGCCCCCAATTTTCCTCTGTCCATATTCCTCTTTTTGCTTCAAAAAGGTCAATATAGGCCTAATACACGTACGATTTTCGTCATTATTTCATTTAATATTAACTGATTTGCGTGGCCCGCACCCAATCTCGCCAATCCACGATCCTACAATTATAAGTTAATCCTAAAAACAAAGCTATGGATCGGTCATAGCCAGGAGGAACGCACTGACCGCCTCCTTGTGATTGAGCATCAACAGCCGGGCGCGACCTTTGGTGCCGAAGAGTAACTCACCCAACGCATCCGCATCCGCGTATATACGCACTGCCAGCACCCGGGGGCCGTAACGGCGCAGTAGCCTCTCCACCTGGCGATAAAAGCGTTCGGCTCCGTCATCAGCCAACACCAACAGGCGTGAGACGCGCACACCTCTCGTCACGCCGCTGTGACGATCAACAAGGCCAAGTCCCCGCTCCTGGGCGGCGAGAATACGTTCCGCACTCTCCAAACTGCGCACCACATGGCCGGCGTTATGGGCGCTACGCAGGGCCGCCCCCATCCTGGCGCTAAGCGTGGCCATTGGCACCTCAAGCTCGGTTTGCGGCCACAAAGGCCTGGTTTGTGTGGTCAAAATGTGGAGGACCTGCTGCCCTCCCGGATGTGCTTCGACCAACCTGGGTAGCCGCAGCGACAGTATATTCCACTGGAACGGCTGGTTGTCTGCCTCAGTCGTTGATTTTTTCATAACCGTCTTATTTACCACAGCATTTTTTATATTTCTTCCCGCTTCCACATGGGCACGGCTCATTGCGTCCAACTTTCTTTTCGGCTATCATTGGCTTTGGTGGATTCAATAATCTTTCTAAAGCGGTAATATCCTCTCGTTTGTCTGGTTTCAATCCAATAGTATATTTCCAGCCATTTTTTTCAAAGATCTTTGTAACTTCTTTCAATTTTTCTTCTGTTTGTACATTAACTACAGCAGGATTCTTTGCAGTGCCTAATTTTGCCGTCTTTTTACCATTAAATATTTTTTCCATGTTTTCACCATTAAAAGTATTATAGAATTCATCTAATCGCGGTGCTGACCGGCACCGGGGGCCGTGCAAGCAAACGGAGTTTGATTGTGCAGTTCACGGTGTCCGGTCGAGTTCCTTGTTCCGGCGCAAGCGCCGGGGCAAGGAGCTTGACGTAGTCAGCACCGCGATTCCCGGCGGCGCAGCCGCCGGGAACGTCGGGCATGAGTGGTTGAGAAAAGCGTCAGCTTTTCTCAATCCATCTCCATGCCTTTGTTGGCCTATCCAATTGTTTTTCTGGCTGGCCGAACTTCATAGAACGCTTG
>MVDB01000151.1 GCA_002050025.1 Desulfobacteraceae bacterium 4484_190.2 | reverse complement strand
GGCGCGGAACTGGTACTCACACCAGGAAAGGGAGGGATGAAAGGGGCCATAAAGCACGCTCAGGAAATACTCTCCGAGTCCACTGATGCCTATATGCCCAATCAATTCACCAATCCGGCCAATCCTGCGATCCACCGTAAGACCACGGCTGAAGAGATATGGCGGGACACCAGCGGGGGCGTGGATATCCTGGTTGCCGGGGTGGGAACCGGCGGAACCATCACAGGGATATCTGAGGTAATCAAAGGGAGGAAGCCCTCCTTTAAGGCAGTAGCGGTTGAGCCCAGCGATTCATCTGTTCTCTCCGGGGGTGATCCTGGCCCCCACAAGATCCAGGGAATAGGAGCTGGTTTTATACCGGAGGTGCTGAATACCAGGATCATTGACGAGATTGTCACTGTAACCAATGACCAGGCCTTTAAGGTTGCCAGGGACCTGGCCAGACATGAAGGGATTTTGTGCGGCATTTCCTCCGGGGCCGCGGTCTCGGCAGCCCTTGAAATAGCCAAAAGACCTGAAAACTCAAAAAAACAGATTGTGGCTATCCTGCCCAGTACGGGCGAACGATACCTGAGTACCGAGCTCTTTCAGGACGGGTAAAAGCACATCCTTTTTTAATTTGGGGCTGCGTGTCTTTCTCAGTGCGGATCGCAGGGTACGGAAAAATGGGAAGTGTCGTTGACCCGTTGATAGCATAATTCGATTTAAAAATGGCCTTGCTTAGAATTATTTTACTCTCATTTCTTTTAATCACCTCTGTTAGCTGTCAATATCTTCATACCGGCTTGTTCAAGGGCCCTGAAGATACAAAAGACTGGTTGACCAGTGATCCCCTGTCGATACCTCTCTCGGTTCGCCTGCTTGAATTAAATAAAGGCAATATGGCCCCCAACCCCTCTTTTGAGAAGGGAAGATTCAATTCGGTTGGCCCGGATAATCCGCATTACATCGAACACTGGGAGGTTTTAGGGACAGATGTTATGTGGGTTAACACCACATCTCCTGGCCATGGACCTGATGAAGCAAGTCACGGCATACATGCCATTAAGATCAGCCGTGATACTGCCTCCGAACTGGATGGGCCTGGGGGTATTATAAGCGACTTCATCCCGGTTATCCCGGGGAACTACCGGTTCTTCTTTGATGTGAAACTTAAGAAAATCCGTCCTGTCAGTCGTTCCACCAAGTTGAATGATACTGTCGTCGTTCATCTATATTTCTACAATAGGGAAAAGGAAGAGATATCAGGCGCCGTCTTCAATCCCTCACAAAATAAATTCCTCGATAATTCAAATAAGAGCTATGCCTTCGCCAATTTCTGGGAAATAGAAGAATTCCCCTGGGGCCGAGTGAGAGGGAGAAGATATGGTCACCCCTTTTCTGAGGGAGATTACCCTGACGATGCCCGATTTGTCAGGATTTTTTTTGGACTGAAAGGCAAAGGAACTATCTGGATAGACAATGTTGAGCTGAAATATTCCAAATGGAATTTTTCAGCACTGGAGCGGATGGAGAAATATTTTGACAAATCCCTTTCAGTAAAGGATCGAATCATTCCTTCGCCTAAACAGATGCACTGTTTTGACGATTTTTTATATTTTAACCCAAATGACCGGCATGATGAAAAACCGGTAATTCTGTTGTCTGACGCGCCCGAAACCCAGGAAAGTCTTGCTGCCGGCCTGCTGAAGGCCCGGTTAGATACTACCTTCGATGAGATTCTGACGGAGTCAAAACACCAACAGCGACCGATACCTATCCTGCATGACGATGCCGGTTTTAACGATCTTCCTGAGTCCGGACTCATATTCAGCGTTGGCCGGACACGGTTATTTTATCAAAAACAGGGGCTGCTTCCGCTACACAGAATTGAAGGGCATGAACAGGGGTATATCCTTAAGAGTTACAGGGATAAAGATCGAATGATTGTTTTTCTGGTGGGAAACGAACCGATCGGGACTTACTATGCGGCAACAACAGCCGTCCAGCTATTGGAAAAGGAGCGGTTTATCTATCATGACGCCGAGGTGGTTGACTATCCTGATTTCCTGGGCAGGTCTTACCTCTTTTCTTCCTGGAAAAGCGAATCAGAACTTGAACGCGATCTTAAAAGCATGACCGGAATGAGTGCTTACAAATTCAACAAAGTCTACGTCGGTTACAGACAAGGAAAAAGGAATAAGGACTGGTACAATCCCAGAGAATTGTATGTCAAAGGTGTGAAAAGGTCTGCTGCCTTCTGCAGGGACACGGGCATAATGGATCTCGCCATTATGGTCAACCCTTACTATCATTTTGATTTTGAGATGCCCGAAAAGGAGTTGGGCGATAAGCGGTATATTTGGACACATGGTGATTCTTCAAGTCTTGAGATGTTGAAGAATGCTTTCAGGATCGGCCTGGACCACGGCGCAAAAACGATTATGCTCGCATCTGATGATTATGTGCCACATGAAGGCCGATGGAGAAAGAACTATGCCCCTTATACTGAAGCGGATAAAAAAAGGTTTGTGAATCTTCAGAACGCCCAGGCTCATGTCATTAATCAACTGCATGACTGGCTTCAGGTAAATTACCCGGGCACGAGATTCGAATTTTGTCCGCCATGGTATAACAATGTTTATATTGACATAACACCTGGAAGGGCTGAGATCTATTTTAAAGAATTAGTCTCTCAAATCCCAGACGACATTGCAATCATCTGGACAGGCCCGACTATCCGATCTCTCTCCATCGACATGATCGGCATATATCGTTATGCCAGTCTAATCGGCAGATATCCGATGTTATGGGATAACACCCTTTATGCAAGGGCTTTGGAAACAAAGGTGTATGGATACTATGCCTGTTATTATCCGGGCAAGGTTCGAATGTGTAATCTGTTCGAACCTTATGATATTTATCTGCCTGCCGAATTTCAGAATTACAATCATAGCCGCCATATGTATATGAACGGTTCAGCCTCCAGCGAAACATTCAAAATCAAATACATGACGGTCGCCGATTATGAGTGGAATACGAAGGCCTACGATCCAGAGTTTTCATTGTGGAAAGCGCTCGTTACCGCCTTCGGTCCGACCAATGCCAAAAAGCTACTCTATTTCAACGACGCCTATTACGGCCTTTATGACATGTGCATGAGAATGGAAAGGGAGGGTGAAATTGAACGGTACATTACGATGGGAAATGACTTCATCTCAAGGATAAGACACCACTACCATGAACTGGGAATAACCCTATCGGGAAACAAGAGATTGCTCAAGGAACTCGAATCAAAGATGAAAAGGCAACTCCATCGCTATAATAATTTGGTCGGCACGCGTAATAATTGATGGTCCCATTGATGCCCTATGGAATAAAGTTCAAATGATAAAATCCCAATGTAAAAATGTTTCCCAATTCGAATTCAACAGGCATTTATTGCGTCAATAAGATCTCGCAGGCGGCCGAGATCTTTTCGGTTAAAATCAACGACAAGCCTTGGAAGATGGGCGATCTCAGGCTCATCAGCTTCTACCGGCAGAGGACCGGAGAGGAAAAGGTCACCACCTGGTATAAGGATGTCGGAAAAACGGGATTTGAGTTCATTAACCTTCAGCGGATCAATACCGGAGGTAAGACGAAGCACCAGTTGTTCTCTAACGTATCGCAGGCTATGGTACCGATGGTAGAAGCGATCAATCCTCATCACTGCATCATCCACTGATTCAACTCGTTCGAACAGGCTGAAATCCGTTGCATTGATGTACCCTTGGGCTAAGAGTTCTTTTTCAAAAAAATTGAGCCACCGTAGCCAATAGGTGCCCTCAGGCTCATCGACAAGGATAAGAGGCAGGGGATTGCGCTTACCGGTTTGAACAAGGGTAAGAGTCTCCATGCCCTCATCGAGCGTACCAAACCCCCCGGGAAAAAGCACAACAGCATCTGACTGCTTCAGAAAGGCAATTTTTCTGGTGAAGAAGTATTTATACATGATGTTTCGGGGGTTCCCTTTGAGGACAGGGTTAGACTTTTGTTCAAAAGGAAGCCGTATACTAACGCCGAAAGAGTGCTCAGTGCCAGCCCCTTCATTCACCGCCTGCATGATGCCAGGCCCCCCTCCTGTAATTACCATATAGCCTTCCTCGGCTAACTTTTGCCCTAAATGACATGCCATTCCGTAAATGGATTCATCCGATTGGGTCCTGGCAGAACCAAAAACAGAAACCTTTCTCACCTTGTGGTAGGGACCGAACACTTTGGCAGTGAACCGCATCTCCTTCAAGGTAGAATTCATAAGCTTCAAATCGGCCCTTTCATTATTCTCCTGGCCTGACTTCAGCGAAGCCAGGATCATCTCTCGCACGATTTCCGGTTGATGGATATCCCCCACGAGTTCAATTAGCCGGTCGATAGCCTCATCGGCCGGGCCGTTGGTTTTGGTGAAATGAAGTTCCATGTGTGAGTTTGCCTCTGAAAAGGAGCTTTTTATGTTTTTTGCATTTTTTATCTTACTTTAGCGGGCAACTGACATTGCTTATAAAATGACCCAAGTTTTGATTATTACGATTAGAGGTAGTTTCAAAATGTTCAATTTTGTTCAAGATCAAGGAAGGTGAAAATTTTAACCACAGGAATACATTGAGTATTTCGAGGATTGAAATTTGAACCTGACGCGGACATTGGGCAAAAGAGGCCGTTTTGAAATTTGCTCGATTATACATTATATAATAACACCAAATCAGTGTCACTCAAATAAATATATTTGAGATATCGCCCTTTATGCCTTATGATATGGGTAAAAATCCGGGCCTAAAAAGGGAAACGTCAAAATAGAATGTAACTTGGCCAAATTGCGGTTTCAGCGATCAAGCAGATGCCCGTGTTCGCAAGTAAGGTGAAAGGATGCATTTCCCTGGAGCAGGGGATTCCATTTCGGGTGGAGTTTATCCCTGGCCCAGAGCTGACTTTAAGGGTTTTAGTCTTGTGATTTCAACTTCTGAAGAATTTCAGACAAAGCGCCGTGTTTACGTCGAGTCGCACCTCCCGATCCCGTCCCGGTCTCGGGACGGGATCGGTGGGCCGTAAGGATTTTATAAAAGGCTTATGCCTAAATTCCCATCTGGCCTGTAAACCCTACGGCTGGAAGCGGAAAGGCTATAGAGCCATTATAATTCGCTCAAGGCATTAATCCGGTTGTGAGCGTCCGAACTTCTTGAGGAGTTACAAAAGCTACCGATAACATAAGGAAAATACCCGATAAACAGGAAAGGAGGGAATAATGCTGAAGGATTTTCACTACTACTGCGTTGGCGTGCTCGCAAAAGGGGCTGGTTTCCAGGAAGATGATGCGCTCACGATCTCTTATGCCTCTTAACGTAGGTGACATGATGTTTGATCCGGTGAGGACGGCGCAATATGGTTTGGATTCCTATGGGTGGTCAGCACAGAAAAGAATTTTTATACCATTTCATTTTTTACCCTCCAGACCGCTTAAAACCTCGCAGGATTCTTTTATAACTGAGCCCAATTCAGTTTTTGCCCACATGATATGGGATGAGGCCCACAAAAAAGATAACAGTCTGCACCGTCTCTGTCGGATGGGCGTGGCTCTGCACACATTTGCCGATACGTGGTCCCACCAGGGGTTTTCAGGTAGACATAATAATGAAAACGATGTGGAAAACATTCAAATTCATGATGGGGATAAGTGGAAACGCTTAATATTAGAGAATATCTATCTTGATTTCCTGCCTCAGATTGGCCATGCTGAAGCCGGTTATTTCCCTGACCAATCATACCGGGTATGGAAATATAGAAAGAACAAACCGAAAAAAATGATTCCCCCTCGATATAACATGAAAGAGTTCTCCAATGCCGCTGAGACGATCTATAACCTATTGTATGCTGCTGATAAACCCGCCTCAGATCATTCAATACCCTGGAGCGAAATTCAGGATAAAATTGGAGATTTGTTTGCTGATCCGGAAGAGGACCTTGACAATCGTTGTGCCATGTGGCGAGAGGCTTTCGAAGATATACTTGACACGGAGAAGTTTGAATATAATCGCCGGAAATGGAGAGAAGATGCACTTGACCCGAAGAGGAAGAGAGATATTGATTGGGATGACTTCGAACAGTCTGATTTTAAACAGCTCCGATTTCCTATGAAACCTGGATTCTATGACACTCCATGGGTGCAATTTCACAGGGCTGCATTGAAACAACGGCACTTTGTTCTTGAGAATCTGC
>MVDB01000150.1 GCA_002050025.1 Desulfobacteraceae bacterium 4484_190.2 | reverse complement strand
TAGTTTATTGGCGTGTCTTTCGGTCTCAACGATCCCTGATAAAGCAGGCTTAACCTGCCTGTCCACATTCCGGGCAAGCTTGCCATAGTCTTTCACAGTCTCTTCAACAGTGGATACCAGCGGATCAATCCTGCTATCGATATTGAGCACAAGCTTGTTAAGGTTTTTTACAGTCTGTTCCAGGAATCTCAGGCTTTCCTTCACTTCCTTAGAATTAATAGCCTTTTCAATTCCATCAACAGCAGAAAGTACTTTGTTTAAGATCTCCTCGATTGGAGCCTTCTCGATCTGCTTGACCAAATCATCCATGCCGGACCTGATCGTCGGGATCTGCATATACTCAGAATAGCCAGCGACCAGTTTTGCAGGTTTGTCGGGGTGGAAATCCAGTTCCACTATCAACTGGCCCGTAACCATACTCTGCTTTATAAGCTGGGCCCTCAGGCCACGTGCCACCAGCAATACCAATTGTTGTTCCGGGCTTTGATCTAAAATTTCGTCGCCTGTCAACGTAAATTTATTTTGCTCTACCTTGGCGAACACCGGAATTGTAAAGGATAAATCGTCTGTATTGGCAACCAGCAGGATACGGGTTACCGATCCAATTTTAACCCCCCGGAAGACAAGAGGGGCGCCCACATTCAGGCCTCTTACGGAACCTTCGAAATACATCACATAGGTCTCCGTTTTGCTCAGGAATTTGCCGCTTCCAAAGATCAAAACACCCACCACAATCAGAGCCAACGCCCCTACGACAAATCCACCAATAGCAGTCTTGTTTGCCTTTTTGCTCATGAGTTATTGCTCCCTTGCTCCTTCCTCTCCCCGAGTAAGAAATTTGTGAACCTTTGGATCTCGGGACTCAGCGAGCAATTTTTTAGGGTCCCCGCTGGCGATCATGGTCCTTGTTTCCGGATCAAGAAATACCGAGTTGTTTCCAATGGCAAAAATGCTTGCCAGTTCATGGGTTACTACAACCATTGTTGTCCCGAGGCTGTCCCGAAGCTCGAGAATCAGGTCATCAAGGCGCCTGGAACTGATCGGATCCAATCCCGCCGAGGGTTCATCAAAAAAGAGAATATCAGGATCCAGAGCCATTGCACGCGCCACACCTGCGCGTTTCTGCATACCCCCGCTGATCTCCGAAGGATAAAACTCCTCGAATCCTGATAGGCCTACCAAAGCAAGTTTCAATGAGACTACTTCCCGAATCTGGCCCGGAGTTAGATCCGTATATTCTTCAAGGGAAAGAGCCACATTCTCAGCCAGGGTCATTGAGCTCCACAGGGCGCCACTCTGAAACATAACTCCGAAGCGTCGCATGGTGCGGTCCTGTTCCTCAGGCTCCGCCTCCCAAAAGCTCATTCCGTCGTAAAGAACCCGGCCTTTTGCAGGTTCCTTAAGTCCGACCAGGGCCCGCATTATCGTGCTCTTCCCGCATCCGCTTCCACCCATAACGAGAAATATATCTCCGTGCTGTATTGTAAAATTAAGGTTCTTCTGTATTACGAAGTCCCCATAGGCCATGGTGAGGTCTTTGACCGTTATATGGGCTTCCCGTTGAGTCATCGTTCTCCTATATTCCCAGCACGTTACAAATAATAGTTATGATTGCGGTTGCAACGATGATGCTCACGATTCCCGTCACCACGGCCGATGTTGCGGCATCTCCCACTGCCGAGGCGCTACGCCCGCATTGCAACCCCCTGAGACACCCAGCCAGGGCTACCAGCACTCCGAATACAGCGCTGTGAAAGAGTCCAATCCAGAAATGGTTCAAGGTAACCGAGGCCCTGGTCTGATTAAAATACTCCACTGCACTCAGATCCAGCATGCCCACGCCGACGATCAAACCCCCGAGGATGCCCATCAAGTCCGCATAAAGGCACAGAAGCGGCATCATCAGGACGAGGGCAAGCATTCGGGGCAGCACTAAAAATTCCATAGGTGAAATTCCCAGGGTCTTCAGTGCATCAATCTCCTCGTTCACCTGCATTGTACCAAGCTGAGCGGCAAAGGCAGCGCCAGTACGGCCCGCCATGATAATTCCGGTCATTATAGCGCCCATCACCCGGACCATGGATATGCCCACCAGACTGGCAACGTAAATCTGCGCCCCAAACATCATTAACTGGACCGCACCCACGAAGGCAAGTATCAGCCCTATAAGCAGGCTTATGAGAGAAACAATGGGTAGGGCCTGAACCCCACACTGCTGAATGGTCAAAATAAAGTCTGAGCGCCGAAAACGCGCCTTGCCCTTCAGCAGCCTTATAAAGGCAACAGTGGCATCACCTATAAAACCGAGCATTTCTACAACTGAGCGGCTAAATGCTATGGTGCTTTCCCCGATTCGAGACAAGAACGGCCCGCGTGTGCCTTTTTTTTGCGAACCCTTTTCTTCCGGTACAGCGGAAGCAATCGCAATGAGCTTTACAGCTCCTTTAGGGAGCCCGGCCTTTTCAACACGAATTTTTTTCCGACTACACTGGTGGATAACCTTGATCAGAAATGTCAGTAGTCCGCTGCCCCAGTCCGTGAGTCCTTCTGTGTTAAAGACAATACGCTGGATACGAGGACCAGATTCGATTTGCTTTTGCACTTCACCGGCCGATGGAAGCCTCCCCCCAATTCTCCAGTTTCCCGCTAATCGCACAAGCAGCGTATCTTCTTTCGGGCGACTGAAGCTCATTTCATATTGGCCGGACTCTATTTCCATGGGTGTATTCACTTGACGTTATTATCCATTCACGGGATCTTTTGTGCCATAACGCACTATATGCGACTGTGCTCAGTCCCTCCTAGCGGGACGTACTCTGGCAAATTTCTCATCGGTGTAGATCTGTAATGGTAGAGTTATTCTCGCACAGAACCTATTTAAAATCTATACTTTTTTAATATTAGTCAGGATTTAGAAGGAGATGCCTTTAAAAAGTTAAATTGACAATTACACGGGAAAGTTCTACAAGTAAACCCAAACGGCCTATTATGCCTGAAAGGAGAAACCTATGAATATTAACATAAGAATTGCTCTAATTGTAATAATTGGCCTTGCCCTGACCATGGGTGTGGGGTGCGCCACATCAAAAGTCTGGATAAGCAGCCCTGTAGCTCAAACGGCCGGCAATCCATATTATGAGGCCAAAATAGAGCCGCTAAAAAGCGTTAACAAATTTTTTGTTTCGTTTCTCCTTGTTGTCACCAATAAAACCGATAAAAATCTGGAAGTTGACTGGAACAAGACGCGTTACATTTATAATGGCCGCACTCATGGAGTTTTTGTATTTGATGGCATTAGGCCTGAAGATATCAAAGGCTTGACAATACCAGCGGACACCATTGTCTCAGGGCAGAATTTTTCAAAAACCATTTCACCTTTCAAATTGCTGGCACGCGCCCCCATTAAAGATCGCTATACAGATAAGCCGATTATCAGTCCTGGCATAATGCCAAATGGTAAAAACGGTATCCATTTAGTTATCAGGCAGAACGGGAAAGAAATAATTGAGAAAATATCGGTAAATATAGAAGAAAACATAGCTCAATAATATTTGAAACTGGCTCGGAAGGTTACTAATATGCGTGATACTTTATTTCTACAATTCTATAACAAAACAAAAAGCGGCTATTTTGATCTGTGTAATGGTTTTTCAGATACCTATGATCTGTGTAAAAGCAAAGGCGATTTTTACTGGACCGAACATGAGATAGACCGTACAAGATGGTACCTGGATGAGACATATGAAAATAGAGAATTGCCCATTAATAAGGGCACAGTCTATATAAGCGCTATCTATATGAATCATTTGTATCAATCATACGTATGGGCAAGAGAATATCCAAATATCCGGTTTATAGTAGGCGGTCCTATTGTAGCAGAAAGACGAATCGATGAAAATGGCTGGCATCCCGTTTATGTAAAGATTGACAGTCATGATATGTTGCCATCTAATTTAGAACTAACTGGCAGGAGTGTAGAAGATTGGTTTGAGGTTCCAAACTTTTCCGGAAAATGGAAGATTGATGTGCCTGAATTTGTGCCGGATGACAACCGTGTCTATTTTTCATATACATTGGATAATGGGTGTTATTGGCGTAAATGCGTATTCTGCAACATTGCCCTTCATGCAAGAGAAGTATTCAGGAAAAGAAAGGACATGAAATATGAGTTTGCAGCCATAGAACATAATGGGCGTAAAATAGTGCGTTTAAATACAGGATCTATAACAACGAAATACATAAGAGAAGTATTGCCTGCGCTACCACGGAGGGATGACATCGAGTACCGGCTGTTCATGAGATCTGCTAAAGCGGAAAATACGGCTTTAAAGGAAGTGTTAAATGAGTGTGGTGACAAATTTCCGAAACTGATTCTGGGTTTTGGTATGGAGTTTCCAACTAATCGTATGTTGAGATATGTTGGCAAGGGTTGTAATACGGGTGAGGTGTTAGAATTTCTTCGCTTATGTCATGAAAATAAAATACATATTAATGCGAATTTCATATTGGGTTGGGATAATTTGATTCAAGATGATATTAGCGAATTAGACAATTTCATGGACAGTATACCTGAGGATTCTATTACTACTTTTCAAATGAGATGGCTTTTTGCTCATCCACACACAAAAGTCCATGACACCTATAAAGGCAAAGCTATCAAATTGGGTCCATTTTATGAGGGTTTTCGCACTGAAGTAGACAAAAAGCAAATGGAGTTAAACAGACAAGCAGGAGAAATCATTGGCCAATATAGCAGCATCAAACATTACAAGGTCGAAGGTATGGTAAATATCAGAAAGCATTTGGAAAAGAATTGATGTAAAATATTGTTGAATGGAGAGTGGCATGGCCCAAAGGAAAGTAAGCCTGTCAGCATTGTTTTTGATAGCCTTTTGTTTGGCATTGCTGCCTTTTATTTGTGAGGGGGGTGAGAAAAACAGACCTATGGGACAGGCCATTGAAAAAAAAGATGTAGGTACCCCCAGGTTGATTGTTCTCCCACTCCAGCCTGAAGAGGGCCAGGCCTATGACGGTATTGGGCTGGGGGTTCATTTTCTGCTGGGAAATGTTGTGGCTCTGCACACCGGGCTTAAGGAGTTCTGGTTTGGCTGGCGGGTAAAAAAAATCTTCCTCGAAAAAGAAAAGTTCAGGGCTTATTGTCGAGATAAGGGCCCCCGGCTTGACATAGCCAAACTGGGCAAAGAACAGGACGTCCGTTACTGGCTATGGGGCAATGTTCAAAAACAGGGAAGCAAGATGCAAATCGCCCTGGTACTTGCGGATACAAAGGGAGAACGCGGAGAATGGACAACTGAGCTGATTCTGGATCCAACCGACCAGCTCATAGGTTTTCGTAAAGGGTTTTTGGCCTGGTTGGATGCCTGCGGTCTTCCCTTTCCGGGTTCCCAGGTGGCCAAGGCCTTATGGCCTGAGAAGGCCACCCTTAAAGGGTTGGATCTTCTGGGCCAGGATTTGGAGACATATTATCTCCATTCATCCTGGGGTGATAAAG
>MVDB01000011.1 GCA_002050025.1 Desulfobacteraceae bacterium 4484_190.2 | reverse complement strand
CATTATGAGCAGGTATGAGAACCGTTACTTTAGGCGTGTATGCCCCTGTGACTCTCTTGAATGACTTCATGAACTGTTGAGGCTTAGCGAACAGAACGAAATAGATCCGGAAAAAGATACTCGAATAATTAATGCCCTTGTTTTAGAGACTGAAGGTGATACCGAAGGTGCCCTCCGAAAACTTAGAGATATTGATAGCGCTGATGGCCGATCGACCTTTTTTGTTACTTGTAAACGAATAAATGATAAAGATGAAGCCCTGTTATGGTTTAACGAACAACCTGGGAATGACAATCCAGAATTTTTTACCGGCATTGGATGGTTTAACCTTGCAGTAACTCTTGCTGAAACGGGTAGATGGACTGAGGCGGCTGAATGCCTTCTTGTCGTTCAGGATTATTGGGAAAGGTGGCCAGATTTGAGGCTGATAAATATAGAGCTCGTGCAAAAGAGTGTTTCGATACAGCATCTAAACTTCTTATTGGAATCGATCTAAAAGGTCGTGCTCAAGCAGCCTTAGATTGGCATTTATGGTTGAGGCTTACAGATCGAAAAACTGAAATATCCCAGGATGCCAGGCAAGAGATATCTGAAAGTATGAAAGAAGGACCAAAAGCCGTGGATTCGATAATCTTCGCACGCACTTTTAAAATCGAGTTCGATGAAAATCCTCTAAAAAGATATCTTGCTCAGAGAAAGAGGACAGGAGGCCTTGAAAATAAAGAACTGGTAGCCGAATTTTTCCTGGCTGAAATAAAAATGTCTCCCAGGGATCGTGTTGATTTTTTATATAATGAGGAGGAAAGGCTTACCAAAGTAGTGCCCAAAGCGGCTCTTTCTGGGCAGCTTATTGAATCCCTTGTACAAGATGGTCAGACTAAGAGGGCTCGGCAAATGCTCCAAGATCGCAAGAATGATTTTATTGAAAATGATTATCAATTATTGCAAACAATGATTGATGAAAAGGATGGTGCTGACCCGCGTGAAAAATACGAAAATATTTACGCTGAAACTGGTTCACTTATACACTTAAAAAACTTGGTATCCCATCTTAAACGAACCGGTGATTTGGAAGCATTGCAACCCAGACTTGAGGAGCTTTTTGAAAAAGAAAGAACAGCAGAAAATGCTTACATGCTTGCTCAATGTTTTCGGAGAAACATTCGAGTGGATTTTAATCGCATATTAACATTTTTTAACGAGAACGAGGATTTGGTTGATGGTAATGACGATCTCCTTTCGGAGAAGGCCTGGACTCTTTCACATGCTGGTCATATGAAGAAGGCTCGGGAAATTAACGCTGAACTCCTAAAAAGGCGTGACAATGAAGAAGACCTATTATTGGAGATCAATATTGCCCTTCAGTTAGGAGATTGGGATCGATTTTCAGTGATTGTATCATACGCAATGAACCGCAAAGATAACCTGCAACCAGACATGCTGATACATCTTGCTTCTCTATCGTCGGAAGTGGATTCTGATGCTAATAGAGCCATTGAGCTGGCAAAAATGGCTGTGGATAAAGGAGGCAACGATCCACAGATTCTTCTGCAAGCCTATTTTCTAGCCGTCCAACTTGGTCGAGAAGATCAAGAATCAGGGGAGTGGTTCGGTCGAGCTATTGAATTGTCTGCTGACGAGGGCCCTTTAAAGAAGGTTGACATACGCACTGTAGCTGAAGAAATGATGCCCGCCCATAGAGAAAAAGCCCGGGACATTGAACAAGGCTTGATGAAAGGTGAAATTTCACTGCAAGCTGCCGCGAACAATTTAGGTCAATCATTATCGAGGATACTTGCTGAAATCCCAAAAATAAATACAGATTTACAGGATGGTCGAAGTCGCATTGTTGTGCCTATCAGATCTGGCTCTCGCGGTATTGTTGAGATGAAACCTGAATGGAAAGTATGTCTTGATACCACATCAATAATGGTGCTCAATCATATAGATATGCTTGAAGAAACAATCAATGCCTTTGAGAAATTAGTGCTCGATCCAGATACTATGGTTTTTTTGCTTAATGAAAGACGACGAGCTCGCTTCCACCAGCCGTCTCGTATTAAAAGAGCAGAAGATCTTCGTTCATTGCTTGATCGAAACCTAATTAAAACTGCTTCTTTAATTTCTGATCCCCCAAATGAATTAATTGACGAAGTAGGAAAAGATTTTGCTGAGTTACTTGCGGAAGCAAAAGTTGTAGGTGGTCTTGTTATTAGGCCTTTTCCAATCCATAAAATCAGATCCTTCTTGGAACAAGAAGCAAATTTGGGTGAATATGCTGATTATATAATCTCGACTAAGGCATTTGTGAAGATTCTATATGAAAGAAAAGGCGTAATTGATTCAGAAGTGTTCGAACGAGCCAATCTATACCTTGCAGCACAAGATCGAGGTGGGGGATCCGATGAAGATCAATCTTTAATCGATTGCCCATTATATCTTGATGAGCTTTCGAAAACATATCTTCAACATGTTGGTCTTCTTAATGTCATTTGTAATTCTGGTCTTGATATATCTGTTCACCCATCTACAAAGGCTTATAATGCTGATATAATTGAGGGAGGTCGCGGGGGGATTAGACTTGCAGAAGTAATTAATAACATAAGATTGATATTGCACAAAGCTCTTAAGGATGGAAAAGCAATTTTTCTCCCAAGACCTCGAATGGGTGATAGGGATGAACAGTTTAAAGTTTTTTATCAGATCGCCCCGACCGTAACAAATCTTATTGAAGACACCGGTGACTGCAGTGCTGTTTGTATAGATGACCGCTTCTTTAATAAACATATAAACGTAGCTGACAAGAAGAATCGATCAATACCCACCGTTTGTGTCATAGACATATTACATCACCTCAAAATCCAGGATATAATCACTGAAGATCAAATGAATACCAGATTTCACAAATTGAGACAGGCTGGCTTTGCTTTTGTGCCCATACTGTTAGAGGAATTGAGTATGCGTTTAGATAGCGCGTCGTGGGATGATGACGGTTCCTTAATTGAAAGTGCCGAAATGCGCCTGATGCGGCAATCATTAATGCGCATCCGCAGTCTGGACATGATATCACTTCCGGAAGAGGGAATGTTCTTACAACAGATCCAACTTGGCAGCGCTTTGACTATTCGCAAGATTTGGTCCGATGAATCAGTGCCCGTAGAAAAGGCTCGGGAACTTTCAAATTGGATTTGGCGGAATATTGCACCATCTCCACTGGATTGGGTAAAGGACCTCAGGAAACCGGAGAAAAAAAGAGTCGCTTTGGAGGGATTCGCTCAACACCATAGCCTGTTACTCAAACCAATGAATCTAAGAGATGAACGCTATGACATCTATCTTAATTGGCTTGAGGACGATCTATTGGGGACGCTCCTTTCAGGTAACAGCGATTTGATTGACGCTCTGGCCGCACTTGTCAGGAAAGACATTGAACTTATGATAGAGGATATATCTAATGATACCGACACCAATGATAGCTGAACGTCTTTGTAATAAACAGCCTTATTCAATACGTTACAGATTGCTAAAAGATGAAGGTTTCATTTCAAAATATGATCTGAAACCTGGTGTAGGTATAACGATCGCGGGTAAGATTCATTTGAGTCAACACGTTTTTATACGCGCAATAAAACATTTATTTGAAAAAAAGGAGGTAACACATATACCGGATGTAGAGGGCAGCAAACACTCTTTAAGCCTTGATCAGGATCATATTAATTTTGAGTCCGCATCAAAAGAGATAAAAACTCGAATTGATAATTTTTATATCCTTTCACCAGATCGAGAAGAAAGAGTTAAAAAACTGAATGAGATCATTACTGCTATGGGCCCCATGTCACCCGATTTTTCAAAACTGATAGCCGACGCGGAAAACGGAGAGCTTAGCTACGAACAAATTGACGAACTGTTGCATGAGCTCTACAGCGGGGTCGCCGCGCTTCAGGATCGAACACGACAAGCTTTTGATACACAACAAGCGACTTTTGAAAATTTAGTTCCCAGCGCTTTGAGTTACTACGAGTATTTTTGCGGTCCTGATCCTGGTGGTGCTAATCCAGAGGAGTATTTAGGCTCAAATTTGCCAAATTACAGGAAAGAGCTGATTAAGCGGAACTTTGTGGAAGGTCTTGATGTGTGTCTTCAAGGTGCTTTAAGAGATGACCTAATGCCGGGCGCCTGGATTAGTAGTTACAGTGACGATGAAGCTTGGAATGGCTTGCAGGCGTGTGATCCATTCCGTGATCCTTTTGCTTTACTCGGGGCTCTTGACATTGCCTTATTGCGTCAAGCGGACGAGCGTTTTAAGGCATTTGCCGAGGATGCGGTAAAAGCCCTTGTTAGGGATGATTTCCTTCGTGAAGATGGCATTGATGTGTACGAGTTAATGCCCAGTTTAGCTGGGCTTGTTCTGAATCGTATTAATGTCCTCGAAGGAGGTGCCTTAAGACCACCCTATTGGAAACGGATGTGCGCCTGGATGCAAGCGGGGTTTTTGATACGCCAGACACAAAGACTTAAACTTGATTTAGAGAGTCTAAAGGGTTGGATTTCTGCCAACATGACACAAACCGGGAATTTTGTCACGCTTTTAGATCTACGAAGGGAGCCCATGTTTCAAGCAACGGAGATGGGTCAATCAGCTTTTCGGAAGGAGGTCTTGGGCAGATTACACGTTGCACGCGATCGACACAAAAAGGATGGAAGGAGCATACCAAAATCGGATAATATTGATAGCGCTATTTCTACGCTCGAAAAAAATGGCCCGCCATTGGGTTGGGCTCTTCCTGGGCCACTCGATGGACATATCCGTCCAGCTAATAAAGGTATCAAAATATCTGAAGAAGCAGTAAAAGAGTTTAGAGACGGTCTTATAAGAGACAAGGCTGAAATATTCCTTTCATCTCTTACCTACCTTTCACAGATTTATGATCTTGGCGAAAATCTCTTAGCAAAAATCCGCGAAGTAATCACCAATTCAGATTTCAATAATGAATTAACTGGATTTCCTGAGCTTCTAAAACGCATAATTGATTCAGGATTTATTGCCTGTGCACACCAAGATGTAAAATTATCCCGTGCTATTGGGGACAAAATAGTCTTTGCATCACCATGGGTGAATTCAGAATTTACAGTCGGGAATATCATTCAAGCGTTATTGGTAGCAGGGGCGGGATTTAAGGAGGAGAGTGACTGGATGCAATGGCTTGAATCGCAACTCACTGAAGTAGCTTATCGTTTACCAACCGGGGATAATATAAATGAGTTTTTATTTTACATCCGGGAACTTAAAAAAGGCTTAAACCTTAAAACAGGAGTTCTCGCCAAGGCTGAGGCAATCGCTTGTGCTGCAACTTAAAATAAAGCACGATCTAATAAATTCCAGAACGAAAACTATTCGTACTTTCGGGTCATGAACGATTTCTTATGTCAATAGAATATGACCCTTATCCTTTATATGCTGGCACGAACGCTCAAAAGACCATATCCCTTCCTACTCCCTCCTCAATATCAAATTATTTATTTAACCGTTAAGCAAAAGTCTTGACAATCAAACTGGAGGGATTTCAAGGATAATTATCCTATTCGTTAATTATGACCACCTTTCACATATCAACCTTATCGGAAGTAATCATTAGCGAAACCCAAAATAGTGTATATGCCTGATCGCAGACCAAAATCGGCGATCACTGTTATATATCACAGAATCAAATAAACCTTCGATACGAGAGTAATATTCCTACTGTAGAGTGCATTTTCAAACCTGAGATGTATTCTTGATATTAAGAGAGCTCTAATCTCTCTCCTGCAGGGGAGCGAGCCCTTAAGTAACTAAATAACTCAACATAGTTAGCATCAATCCGATTATGTGATGGAATTAGCCGGGCAACGAATCAAAGGGATTGAAACGTGATGCCAAATCAGATATCCCGTTGAGGTAGATATGTATCACGCACGCTCAAAAGGGACGGTCGGGCGGCAATTCAGACTGGAGGAAGGCATTCTTGAAACACCGCCTAAAAATGATGAGAGATGAAGAACGACTGAAAATTGAGTTTTAACCATGTTCGCTTTTCTACAAGACCTGGATAATGATATCCGTGATGGACTGTTAATCCAGCTACGCAACCTATGGACACACACATCTACTGCTATAGAAGGCAATACCCTGACCCTTAAAGAGACAGCCGTTGTCCTTGAGAAAGGTACTACGATTTCAGGCAAGCCGCTGAAGGATCATGAAGAGGTTGTGGGCCACGCAAAGGCGATTGATCTTGTTTATGATTTTATTAGAAGCGGAGCCGATTTGACTGAGAAGAATTTGTTTGATCTGCACAAGGCCGTGCAGACCGAACGAATCATTGATGTCTATAAGCCTGTTGGGGCCTGGAAGGTAGAACCGAATTCCACCGTTATTGTTTCCGGCAATGATCAGATCATATTTGAATATGCTTCCCCAAAGGATGTCCCGGAACTCATGCAAGGCTGGCTTGCCCTGTTTCAAAAGATCCTTCAGGAAAAAACGCCAAACGAGGAAAAGGCCCTTTCGGCCTATGTGTTTCTTCATATTTCCTTTGTCGGGATTCATCCTTTTTGGGACGGCAATGGCCGGCTGGCCCGTCTCATTGCCAATGCTCCTGTAATCAGGGCCGGTTACCCCCCCATCATTATCCCAAAAGAGCGTCGTCAGGAATATATAGAGGCTCTTTCGGAATATCATGTCGCGGTAGAAACTGTCACTGCCAGGGATGAATTGTTGACCCATGTTGATAAGCTGGATAGGTTTAAGCGGTTCTGCGCAGAATCATGGTCAGAGTCGACCAAGTTGGTGGATGAAGCCCATAAAAAGCAGAAGGAGCGAAACCAACAGAAAAACAAAGGTATTAAATAACAAATGACCAGTTCATCCAGGAAATCTTTGAGAGCTGGGGGCGAGTAAAAGCAATTGTTTTATAAACTCCCAGGTTTAGATGAAGTCCGTAATATACGGATTTGTCTTCTTTTCGCGCGCCAGGGTTGAAGAGGGCGTATCACCGTAATGATGCCCGGGCCATACAATGGTATCAGGAGGCAATTCAAGGAGTCTTTTCAGTGATGCCAGAAGTGTTTCAAGAGATCCACCACTCATGTCTGTTCTGCCCACAGCTCCCACGAACAAGGTATCGCCGGTGAATAGATTGCCGTCCCCGTAAAGACACATACCTCCGGGAGTATGCCCCGGGGTGTGGATTACGGAAAGGCCGGTCTGCCCGAGTTTTATAAAGTCCCCGTCCGAGACATGGATATGCGCGCCGGGGGACGGCCTTTTGCCCATTGCCAGGCTCAATGCCTTGTTCAGACCGGCAGTGATCCTGCCTGCGTCCTCCTCGTGTACCACAAGCCTTGCGCCTGTTCTGGATATAAGAGCGCTGTTTCCACCGGTGTGGTCCGCATGGCCATGTGTGTTGACGACATATTTCACTGTCAGACCCAGCTCCGTAGTCCTGGACAGGATACTGTCAATTGATCCTGCCGGGTCAATTACCAGGCATTCCTTTTCCTGTTCACAACCCACAATGTAAGAAAAAACGGCCATGAGGCCGCCCAGCATCTGTTCAACTATCATTTATTCTTACCTTTAAAACTGTTATCCCCCTGCAACCATGGGAACCAGGAATAGTTCTGAATTATCAGGGATCAAGGTCTTATCAAAGTCAGGTCTGGATACCTGTTTATGATTAATGCGTACAAGAATATAGGTGTAGGAATCATTCAGGTCATTTAGCAGATCTGCGACCGTCATTCCCTCGCGCCAGGTGACTTTTTTCTCATTCACCGTGAACATTACTTGATTTTTAAGAATTTCTTTTTTAGAGTGGCGAAGCGCATTGTATAAAATCACGAAGTGATTTTATTATTTGAGCAGATCCAGTACCTCTGGAAAGTCAATGCCGAGGCGTTTTACTGTCTCAACTGTTGGGATACCATCATTTGTCCATCCCCGACGATCATACACGGCATCCTTGAGCTTTTCATACATGCTTTCACGGAATTCACGCAGCAGCGTTACTTTTTTCTCTGTGCCCATGTCTTTAATATCTACTTTGTGTTTCTCTATAAGCTGTGTATCGTATCGTTCCTGCCTTGACTCGTATTCATCCGCTGTCACCGGCCCCACTGCACGGTACGGAATACTGTCATGCTCACGGCGTCCAAAGCCCATTTTCAGGTTGAATATGCGCTGGAAATTGTAGACGGCCTCACTCATTGAAACAAGGCCATCGGGGGACACCTGATGCCCTGTAACAGCACTAAAAAACTGCGCATACCACTGGACGTGTTTCATAACTTTTGCGGGCTCCTCTGTGTCCTTATTGTCCTCAGGCACAACATCATTCCATGGAAGTTTGCACAGACCGCATAACCCAAACCAGGTTCGAAATACCGGGAACCAGTGCAGCGCCTCTGCCTTCTGCTCAAAGGTTGGCATAAAATTATGCACCATATCAAGAAAGATAAGCCATGCCTCATCATGCTGTGGTCCCTTGAGCGCGAGGCCATAGCCCCCCTGCTGAGCAAGGGACTCTTTTGTCATATACTCGGAAAATTCAAGTCCCTTTGCCTCCATACCAATATCCTGCATCACTGCGGGGTCAGCGCCATAGTCTCTGGCAAAAATTACTTTCATTTTACGAATGCCCTGGCCCACAATCCTGCCAAAGCCCTCCCCTCTCGCCATTTGATGCACAAGTTCCAGCGCGCTCACCTTATTGCCAAAAGAAAAGTCCATACCGTTAGTATGTGTCTCATTAATTAAACCCATCTCAAAGCATTCCATAACAAAGGCAATGCCAGTGCCCACTGAAATTGTGTCAAGACCATAGGTGTCACAGTAGAAATTCATCTCAGTAACTGTAAATGGATCAAATATACCCAAGTTTGATCCACATCCTGCAATTGTCTCGTACTCCGGCCCGTCAACAAAGACCTTCTTTCCCTTGTAAGGGCCTGTGAGGGGCACAAAGTCTTTAACACCATGCGAGCAAGCGACAGTGCAGCCCATCCAGCACCCGTCAAAGCCCGGGTCAAAAATGCGCCGGTAGACCTCCTGGCCCATATTGGGCGCTTCTTTGTGCCGGCCGTAGCGGTAATTGTGTGTGGGAAGCAGGTCATAATCATTCATAATCGTGACAAGGTGTGTGGTTCCAACCCGAGACATTTCATTCTGCTTCGGATCCAGTTCAACAATCTCGTGAGAGTAGTCTTTTGCAACCTCTTTTAGTGCAACTTTATCTGCCGGGTTGTTTGTATTCACATTAACAGAGTCCCACCGTGCCACAATCGCCTTTATGCCTTTATCTGCAAACACACTGCCAATACCGCCCCGCCCTGCCTGTTTATATCTAACTCTTTTACGTTTCAAATCATACCAGGAAAAATTAAGGCATCCAATCAATGTATGCTTTGCCCCAGGGCCAGCAGTTATCACAGATATATTGCGCGGTTTACCTTTGCCAAAATACTCGGTTAAAATAGCCGAAACCTCATGAGCCTCATCCGGTAATCCGGACGTCTCCATAATCCGGATCTTTTGATCGATTCCATCAATAAAAATTACCACGTCTCCCGATGCCTTTCCCTGTACCTCCAGCGCATCAAACCCGGAGAATTTGAGGTAAGGACCAAAGTGTCCACCCACATTTGAGTCTATCACAGAGCCGGTAGTGGGAGAAATAGAGGTAACAATGCTTTTCCCTGAGCCAGGGTATACGGGTGTCCCGCAAAGTGGACCACCTGCAACACATATCTCGTTTTCAGGATCATTCCACTTTGTGTTACCCTTTACAGCATTCCAGAGCAGCCATAGATCAAAGCCCTTGCCGCCAATAAAAGTCTCTTTCATTTTCTCTGTAACCGGTTTAATTGAAATATCCGAATCGGAAATGTTCACATGCAGTGTCTGATTTGCATATCCTTTCTCTATCGGAGGTCTTTTATAATCAAATGTCTTAATTTCTTTTGTTCCAAAATCGGCCATTTTGTTACTCCTTTATTCTGTAAGCGTTCACAGGTTCTGAGTTCACCGTTCAGGGTTTCCTGAGTAATTACCTTTATTTAATTAAATATTTCCTTCCCTTTGAAATCACGATAAGGATCGAAGCTTTTTGAGACTTCAAGATCGTTTGGAGTATAGCTTTCTGTGATCAACTTGTAAACTAATTCTGATAGACCAGGTCCAAGCATAAAACCCTGACCGCACATGCCGACAGCCTGATAGAAGTTATCCAATTCCCTCATTTTCCCAACGATAGGAAATCCATCGGGCGTGTTTGGATATTGCCCGCGCCAGGTGCGTCGAACCTTTAGATTTGCGAGCATGGGCATAACCTTGACCATTCTCCTTGAAATCATTGGCAGAAACGTGGAGGTGGCGCGACTGTTTATTCCCAGGATTGGAGGATCAGGAGTCAGGCAGAAGACCACATGGCCTATGCTGTTTTGGTAAAAGTAGAAATTCTTGGATCCGGGCTCCTTGCGTATATCAACAACCATCGGCCCCATAAACGGTTTTACAGGTTCAGAAATTCCTGCCTCGTGAGAGTCAGGGTCTACCGGGATGTCAATCCCGGCCATTAGAGAAACCTCTTTTGCATATACTCCGGCAGCGTTTAAAACACTGACCGGGTGATATGTGTCCCTGTTTGTTTTTACTGAGGTAATTTTTTTATTCTCTATTTGAAACCCGATAACTTTTTCATTGAATTTAAATTCCGCCCCATAATCCACTGCCTTGAATTGACAGGAGTTAATGAATAACAAAGGAGATGCAGAGCCGTCTTCCGGGGAATATGTGCTGCCGCGCAACCCCTGCATATTGATCCCGGGATTTATTTCCCTGTATTCTTCGGGTGACAGCCAGTGGATATTCAGACCATCACTTTGTTGGATTTTCATTAAATCTTTTAGTAGAGTTTCGTCTTCTTCGGTATATGCGGGGTATGAATAGCCGTTACTTTGCCATTGGATATCATGTCCGTACGTCTCCTTCCAGTGAGAAAAAATCTCGATACTCCTTTGCGAGACCGCTATTTTCCCTTTATCAGAATGCGTTGCCCGAATACCGCCAATGGCCTTTTTGTCTTGTCCCTGCCCGGGAGACGGCAGGGAATCGATAACCAACACGGATTGCCCCATCTTTGCAAACTCCAGGGCCACTGGAACACCGACGGAACCGCTCCCAATGACAATTAGATCATAATTTTTTTTCATTTTATTTTCATTACTTTTCTAATAATAGAATATTTGTATCTTATGGCTGAAAAAATAATATCTTACCACCGAGGCGCAAAGAAGGCAGAGAAAAAGGGTTTTTTTGTTTTCCGTTGAGAGGATGGAAAACAAAAAGAAACGCATTGCTAAGTTTGTCATATTGCATTTAGAATCGACAGCCTGGTTTTCAAATTGTCGCCTCTCACGACAATTTGAAAAGATAGATTTCTTTGCGTCCTCTGCGACTCTGCGGTAAATATAAAGAGTGTAATAGCGCTATTGCATGTTTGGTTCCGGCTTGTCCGGCTCAAAAGATACTGGAAAACACCCCAAGTGGGGCCTCAACAAAAACAGGTCTCATTGTGTTTAAAGTTACCTCTTCCAAATCCACTTCCTCTTCTTTAAACATCTGCAGGATCAAATTTTCACAGGTTTTGCCACCACATGCTCCCATTCCTGCCCTGGTAATTGCCTTTATTTGATTCAAATCTCTTATGCCCATCCTGATCAATTTACGGATTTCACCGGCAGTTATTCTTTCGCATCGGCAAACAATTGCATCATCAGAAATCGTGTCTAACTTTATTCCATCTTCAGGCAACGTAATCTCATTTTTTTGAATCCGAAACCCTGCAACCTGTTTCGCTATATCTTTTGGAACCCGTACCTTTATTATCTGGGTTTTTCTCGATGCCTTGCCAATAGCCGTATCTATGACAATCGCCTCTTGAAGCCGGTCCCCTTCATAATCCGTTAGAGGGACTAAGTCACCCTTTTTGTATTCATAGTTATATACTTCATAGGCCAGTGAGACTGTTGGATTCTCCTGATCCTCACGGTAATCTACCAATGAAATTGCCAGTCCAGGACAAACGAATAGACATCTATTGCAACCAATACATTCATTATTGACAACCTGAGGTCTTTCCAAAAATGAATCACCAGGGATTTGAATGACTCCCTGCCTACACACCGAAACACATGGATTACAGGGGATTTGCTGGTGACAGTGGATGACCGGCGTGATACCTGTTTCAGGGGAAGAATCATCGGTGGGTTCGGTAATGGGCCCGGGAGGACTTTTGAGCAGGTCTGCCTTTTCATACCACTCTTTTGGGACAGGCTTATCTTCTTTGCCAAGGACCCTGGCAATTTCCAAACCGGCTATCTTGCCATTAAACATGGCCGAGGATGCCTCGGCAATTTCCTTTGCATCCCCGGCCGCAAATACATTCATTCCAGCCTGCTCTGCCTGTTTGAAAAATTCATTTACGGGACTGAGCCCTACTGCAATTAAAGCTGTATCACATTCATAGGTCTTTTCTGTCCCGGAAATTGGTCTAAAGTTATTATCTATTTTGCCTACTGTTACCGACTCTACATGTTCTTTTCCATTGGCCGATAAAATCGTATGACCGGTATATATTGGCACACCCAGCCTTTTTATCTTATCCGAATGCACCTTATAACCACCACATTGAGGTAATGCCTCGAATAACCCGATAACATCAATGCCTGCCTGTAAGGCATGATAGGCAGCTATCAATCCTACATTTCCACCTCCCACTACAAGAAGTCTTTTTGCAGGTTTTACAAGATCTCTATTAACAAGGGTTTGAAAGGCTCCGGCCCCATAGATGCCCGGGAGAGTATTTCCAGGGAATACTAAGGACCTCTCCCTTGCCCCCGCTGCATTGAGAACCATCCTTGGGTTCACAATTGCATAATTCTTTCCGTTGGTAACTACTCCCACCTTTTTATCGCTAAACACATATAATACGATGCTGTTGAGCCATACCTTCAAAGATGGATGTTTTTGCAGTTCATCCTTAAGAATTGTCGCAATATCAATACCCCTTGTTCCGGCATAACAGTCATCAATTGAGCCAAAAAACTTGTGTGTCTGAAGAACCAGTTTCCCGCCTAATCGATCCTTATCATCAACAATGAGGGCATTTATCCCTCTTTCACCTAACTGTAGCGCAGCCGAAAGACCGGCAGGACCGCCTCCCACTATTAACACATCTGTCTCAATTTCTTTGATATCAGAAAATTGAAAATTATCGACAGCCTTCGGAAGCTCCGGTATTCCTTCAACACTTTCCACAATCATATTTTCTTCTACTTTGGTCATACAGGATTTTACCGGAATCCCATTGGCTATGACAGTACACTGGGCACATTGCCCGTTAGCACAAAACATTCCCTGGGGAGAGCCATCTTTTGCATGATGACCAAAGACATGAATTCCATTGGCAAAAAGGGCAGATGAAATCACTTCACCTTCACTGGCCTCAAGTTTCTGACTATTCCAGTAAAAATGGATTTTTCTTTTCTCAGGAATACTGAGAATAGGATGTTTTTCAATACGCCATTCAGCGGACATTGGATCTTTCTCCATATACTATGTGCTTAAACCTCAGCACTTTGCCTCTCTTGTTCGTTTTCCTCCATTATTCGGTTAAACCGATATACGTGATTCTGGGCCAGTAGATGGGCCTTGGCTGCCTGGCCCTTTTCTACTGCCTCAACTATTTCACACAGATCCTGGTAGTTTTCCCGCAGGAGTCTTTCTTCTCTTGGGAGAAATTGATCAAAATAGCGACGTATGTTATCGTAAATCGTCTGAAGAACCCATTCATATATGGGGTTTCCGGCAATATTAGCCAACGCCATATGCACCTGGTTGTCCACCAAAATAAACTCATCCCAGCCAGCGGCCCCTTCCTCAAGGTGGGTCTTCGCATCTGCCAAAAGCTTCTTCAGGTGCTGGATATCCTCACTTTTGGCCCTCTCCACAGCAAGACCTGCAACAATGCCTTCCACTCCTTCGCGGAATTCAGCAAGATCCCTCAAGGAAACCCTCTGATACCGTACGAGCAGGTCCAGACTTTCACTGACCTCATAGGTGGTCAAGGCCTTCACAAAGGCCCAGTCCTGATAGTAATCAAACCTTTCTGTTCAAGGACTCGCAAGGCCTCCCGAAGTGTTCCCCTGCTGGCTCTGAATATCTCCTTAAGTTCTCTTTCCGCAGGTAGCTTGCTTCCGGGCTTGAGTTTACCCTTAAGAATAGCCTCCTGAACCTGTTCGACCACGTCCTGAAAAATTCTCCCCTGTTTGGCTTCACGAAACATCTCGAAACTCCTTTAGAATGGTTTGACCATTACCATATTTTATTTATCTTGTCGAGACTATTTTTAAGCTTTTTGAAAAATGTTCCCCGACTTCAACGGAATTCAATGTTAAGCAACCGGAAAGGATCAAAACCCGGGGCTAGACGAGCGGGAAATCGAGCAATTGGAGGTATTTTGCAAAGGTGTCAGAGTTCCAGCCAGGTTCAGATGTTATTTTCCATTGATTTTTCATTAATCTTAATGGCTGTTACCATGTCATCAATGGCCAGACCAAGATTTGCACAGATTATTCTTTCATCTCTATTTTCCCTACCCGGCTTTAACCAATCAAATTCAATGGCAGGATTGAGCTCTTTGAGAATAGGGCCCACGGTCACAATGACATCTGAGTCCTCAACTGCCTCCTTAAATAATCCCGCCCTCGCTTAGTGGTCTGTTCTCTAAAATCCGCTCGGGTTGGAAGATCGAAAGGTCCAGTGATGGCTTCCGGCCAAGAATCAATTCGGAGAGATAACGCCCAACAGCAGGACCCTGCTGAAGCCCATGGCCTGAAAAACCATTAGCAAGAAACAGGCCTTTCAATTCGGGCCACTCACCGATGATGGCGTTTTCGTCGAGGGTATTAACTGCATAAAGGCCGGCCCATCCTCGCATCAGCTTGAGTGTGTCGAAGGCGGGGGCGAACTCGGCCAGCTCCGGCCAGAGGATATCCTCAAATCTCTTCCTGTCCCAGGTGAAGTCGAATCCGACCGGGTCATCGTCCATCGACTTCCCCAACAGGATCAAGTCGCCTGTCTCAGTGCGGAAGTAAAGGCCTGAGGGCAGTATAGTCAAAGGAAGTGGTCCCTCGGGCTTGACTTTGGTATCCAGCGTAAAAATTTGCCGCATGGTCGGCTCAATCGGCAATGTTACCCCTGTTGTCCTGGCAACTTTGGCTGCCCACGCCCCAGCACAATTGACCACCACCTTTGCTGTTAGTTTTTCGCCTGAGGCAAGCTTCACACCAGTAACATTGTGGGCATCTGCCAAGATCTCAACAACCTCGTCTTTGATGAACTTTGCCTCTAAAAATTTGGCCTTTGCTCTATAACCCATAAGCACGGAGTATGCATCCAGGTGACCGTCTTGGGGGCCGAATGTTCCACCTACATAGCCGTCTGGATCATAAAGGGGATAATGCTTTCTTATCTGTTCAGGGGAATACCATTCTATCTGGCACCCCAATGCCTTTTGCAATGCCAGCCCCTCCTCAGCCGTTTGTCTGCCATCTTCGTCCACAAGAAAAAGGTTGCCTTCTCGGCGGTAGCTTATGCTTGGTTTATCGCCATCGACGGCCATTTCCTCTTCGAACCGATCAAGGCACTCAAAGGCATATTGAGATATCTGGATGTTTTCCTTGAGGCTGAATTGAATTCGTATATTGGCCATTGAGAGTGTGGTCGATGCATGGACATAACCAGGGTCCATTTCGACAACAGCCACTTTGAGGTTGTTGTCAGCGTTCATCAGATAATAGGCGGTGCAGCAACCCATGATGCCGCCACCCACTATGACAACGTCATAACAGTTCTTTTCCATAATCACCAAAACCTCGCTCATAGGAGTTAGGGCCTATATTGCGAACATTTTTTCATGTTTCATTTTTATATTGAAAACCCAGTTTTATAAGGATCGTCATCAGAAGCCACAAAGTTTTGAAAGCCGGTTATATAGGCACTGCCTGTGACTTCAGGAATGATGGTCGTCACTTGTCTGAGCTGTGTTTCTTTTACAATGGTTCCCTGAAATTTAGTTCCCAAGATGCTCTCATAGGTATACAAACTGCCTGGTTGCAATTTATTTTGCGCATGCAAATAAGCCATTTTAGCACAGGTCCCTGTTCCACATGGGGAGCGATCTATTTGGCCAGCACCAAAGACAACCACATTGCGAGGAGGGTTGCCCTCATGGTAGACCTCAACCAGTTCCACCTTGACTTGTTTCCCACTAATCGGATTTAGTATTTTTTCTTCTGAGTTTAACTTTTCTCTAATCTTTAGAGCTAACTCTTTAATTCGTTTCAGGTGGGATAAAGTAATTTTAAGACCAAGATCATCAGCTTTAACCAGGGCAAAATAATTGCCGCCATAAGCAATTGTAATTGGTAAATTCTTAAATCCCTCTATATTTATTGTCAAACAGGCACACAAGAATGAAGGCACATTACGTATGGTTACCTGGGTTGCTCTGCCATTTTTTAATTTTGCCCGAGCCATAATAATTCCTGCAGGGGTATCCAAAAAAACAGTTTTTTCAAAATCCTTTTTAGATATCGGGATGATGCCGGTTTCTAAAATTACAGTAACTGCGCCCATACTGCCATGACCGCACATGTCCAGATAGCCACCACTATCCATAAATATCACCCCGATATCGGCCTTACAAGACGTCGGTTCAGTAATAACCGCTCCAAACATATCCTGATGTCCCCGGGGTTCAAACATGAGCATACGTCGAATATAATCCCGATTTTTGGCAAACCAGGCCTTTTTCTCTTTCATGTTCCGGCCTAGAATAGGACCAATCCCCCCAGTTATTACCCTGGTTGGTTCTCCAACGGTATGGGTATCAACAGTATTGATTAGACAACTAAATTGCATAAAATAATCCCAGCGTATTTCCTTGGGAGACCTTTCTGTTTTTTAGGATTTTTACTGGCTGAATCGTAAGTTCTCAAAAAGTCCGGGCATTCCGACTGCTTCCCCCTTTTGCAAAGGGGGATTGAGGGGGATTTTATTAATGCAGCCCGAATTTATTGAGATGCTACGCTGAATCTCGCCAAACTGTCTAAAAAAGGACTAAACATATCCCAGCATTTTAGGTATCCACATAACTACCTGAGTCCGAAAATTACATCGGGAAACCACAGAGTTATCTGAGGAAAAAACAGAATTACCAGCATCACAATAAACTGAATAGCTACAAACGGTAGAATGGAGCGGTATATATCCCCCATACTTACCTCGGGAGGAGCAACCCCCTTCAAATAAAATAGGGTAAATCCAAAGGGCGGCGTAAGATAATCCATCTGTTCCTCTACCATGAAAAGAATCCCGAACCATACCGGGTCATAGCCGAGCTGAATTACTATCGGTAGTAAAATAGGAACGATGATCATCATCTCGGTTATCTCATCTACAAAAAACCCAAAAGCGATCATTATAGCTATTGCGATAAGAAAAAATTGAACAGGTTCTAATCCTGCACCAATTATCGCATCTTGTACTAGCTGTGTACCCCCTGTTCGGAAAAAGATGCTGGTAAAGCAGGCGGTGCCGAAGAGAATCCACATAATCATGCCATTAACCGCCATGGTTCGGTAACTTGCCTCTTTGACCATTTGCCAGTTGAGCCGCCGGTTTATCGCGGCACTGACCAAAGCCCCAACAGCACCTACAGCGGCAGCCTCGGTAGGGGAGGCGATTCCTAAGAAAATCGATCCCAGAACGGCAAGAATGAGAAGTACAGGCAAGACTAACCCTTTGGCTAAGAGGATTTTCTCCTTCAAGGAAACCCTTTGCTCGGGGGGCAGAGCGGGAGCAAGGTGTGGCTGAAAGTAGCACCTTATGCCTATATAGCTCAAAAAAAGAAAAGAGAGCATCAGCCCGGGTATTATCCCCGCAGCAAAGAGCCTTCCTATAGATACCCTGGATATCATACCATAGATAATCAGCGATACACTGGGAGGGATAAGAATCCCCAGCGCCCCTCCAGCCAGGATAGGGCCTATGGCTATACTCTTGCTGTAGCCATGTTTAAGCATAATGGGAAGGGCAATAATGCCCATAGTGACAACCCCGGTAGTGGTCACCCCCGACATGGCAGCAATTAGCGTGCAAATCAGCACCGTTCCCATTGACAGACCACCCCTTATCCCTCCCAGCAATTGCTGCATGAAATCGTAAAGGGCATGAGCTACACCACACTTCTCCAGCACGCATGCCATAAAGATAAATAGAGGCATAGCAACCAGAACCATATTGGACATCATACCAAAGATGTTCGTGGCAACGAAAGGAAGGCTCATGGGACCAATGAATATCCAGGCGACAACGATAGAGCTACTGGCCAGGGCAAACGCCATCGGTAACCCGGTGACTAGACCTAATACGAGACCACCAGCCAGATACATTATAGGAATCCAATCTATCATGTTAACTCCTTCCCCGTAATAGCCATATTAAGAACCCGGATGAAGTGGGCTAACCCCTGAGCAAGCATCAATAAAGCCGCTATAGGTATGGTAAGCTTAAGAGGCCATAGAGGAGAACCCCAAGGGGAAGGGGAGACCGTCTGCCTTAGCTCCACCGCCCTCCAGGCTGTCATTATCCCATACCGCAGCATTGCAACAATAAACAAGAAAAAAAGCAGATAGGTGACCGAGTCAATAATGGCTTTGCCTCTCGGTGAGAAACAGTCATAAATAATGTCTATGTTGACATGCTGATGGTGAAGAAGTACATAAGCCCCGGCGAGCACCGAGTAGGCACCGAACAGCTGAAGAGTTAACTCGTGAGCCCAGATGGTAGGGGCGTTAAACACATATCTCAGCGTTACTTCTAAAAACAGTACGCCAGTCATAAAAAAGATCAATATACTCACCAGCTTTCCGCTCCACTCGCTGACAATATCTACTCCGCCCAAGATACGTTTCATCCTTTACCCCCTCTTTGTGAGCAATTAAAATCAACCTCTATGAAGACCTCCCCGCTTCCGCGGGGAGGTCACCGGACTGGATCACTACTATTACCAGTACCCCTTCTCAGCTGCCCACCGTCCTACTATCTTGAAAATCTCAGCAAAAGCAGGGTCTTTTAAATACTTTTTTGGTACAACAATCTTAGCCGTCGCGGCCAATTTTCTGGCATCTTCCTCTGACCACTCTATTACTTCTATTCCATGCTTCTCCACGAACTTCCATGCCTCAGCGATTGCCAGTTCGGCCTCGAAGGCGTTTCTCCCGCTTCCGACTTCAACGGCTGCTTCTACTATAGCTTTGAGGTCATCAGGAAGCGCTTTCCATACATCCATGTTCACAATAAGGGCATCGGCTGCCGGTCCTACCGCTGTTGGAAATTTTATCCAGTATTTGGTGACCTCATGGAATCCCATTGCCACCATGTCGGCTGCGTGCGAAAAGGTTATGGCGTCCACACCACCGGTGGCGAGCATCGTATAAATTTCGCCGCCTGGGGTCCATATTGTCCCTGCTCCATGGTGAGCCAACTGCAGAGCTATTAATTCAGAAGACCTGAACTTTTTTCCTTTGATGTCGGCTATACCACGTATTGGAACTTTTGATATCATTAGGTTATCTAACGTCCAGTAGAGATTTCCTACGAGGTACACACCATGTTTGGCATATTCCTCTCTCAATATCTTCATAATTTTTCCATCCTCGTAGGACTCATAGAGGTAGCGCAACTCTGCAGTCGTCCTTGGAGCGGCAAAACAGTCCCCATGCATGAAACCGACAGGGAGTTCCCCCGGGAAATATCCGGGCCATATAAACGTCGCCTTCATCACACCCATAGATACGGCATTTAGCTGCTCCGCAACCGGAACTATCGCCCCGGGAGCACTTGGTGTCATAACTAGGCGCCCGTTGGACATCCTCTCAACATACTTAGATATATAACCTATGGTGTCCCAGGTTATCCCTGACGGCAACCAGGATGACGGCTGCCATTTTTGCACCTTAGGAGTTTCAGATTGTACGGCCGGGGTAAAACCAACTACCACCACGCCGGTTATCAGTAACACTATCATAACCCGAATCAACATCCATCCTTTTTTCATTTTCTCCTCCTTGTTAAAAAAAATTTTGCTCTTGATACAGATACCGGTCCTCCGACACTGATCTCTTTGACACAGCACCACCTCCCTTTTTGTCTTCCATTTATAGTAGTTCTATTTTTTATTATTTTTGCTTAGCTGACATTCCTCACATAAAGCCCTGAAACTCCTTTCTTACCAGTGCTGTGTGGACATACTGAATCATTGTGGTAAAATCAAATATTGGGAGGTTGACTTCTTTTTGAATTGCATGGGCATATGGCGGCAGGTCACTACACTCCAACACAAGTGCACCAATGTCAGGATTTTCTGTTATTAATTTCTTTGCAACACCAACCACTTCGCTTTCTATAAGGTCGGAATCAAGGGTTCCCTTTTCTTCAAGTATAGCTTCTCGAAATTCCTTCTGATCTTCCATTCCACCTATTAGCAGGGGTATCTCTTTGTTCACGCCAACTGAGATGAAATGTTCAGGGGTCAAAGACTTTGAATCAGCAGTTATAATACCGATTTTTTGTTTTTTTATTTGATAAATAAAGGGTATCTGAAGAAGACTCGAGAGGAAAACAGGCACATCTACAGCGTCTGAAACCTCTCGCTGGAAAAGTGCCATAAAACCACAGGCACCCGTAATTGCCTTTACCCCCTCTTCTTGCAATTCAATGGCAGCATCGATGAAAGGCTCTAATAAAGTTATATCTTTTTGTTTGAGAAGACGTTCGATTGAGGCTTCTTTAACTACTTTATACCGAACAGGGAAAGGAAAGGTAGATGCATTCCCGACATTACCCGGGATACAAGGGTATGTGGCATCTAAAATTAAAATACCGATTGATTCGCCATACCAGGATTGTTTTTTATTTTTTGCTTGAAAAAATGCCATCCTGCAAGCCTTTAAAGAATGTGGATAATAAGAGCTTTTAAATAATCAGTATCATAGGCATTTCTTAAACTGGGCTGCTTTGATTTCAGGCATATTTCTTTAAACGCGATGGTAATTATTTATTATGAAAGATCCTGATAGTAAACAGCAGCAACTCAATCAAATTATCTGTGTATCATTACAATCCTATAGGTATACTGCTGGTATATTGTCTTAGATATATGAATACAATAAGTGTTCTTAAATGTCAAGAATTTTTTTCAGATCTTTAAAATTTATTTCATGATTATTTTTTGGGTATTTATCTTGCACATAACATACTGATATAGCTCGTAAAATTGTTTAGGTCTAGGCAATAAATAGAAAGGATGAACGCTGATTTTCCGGAAAAGGATCTTCGGTGATAGGCAAAAACTCGTTTGGTAAGTGCAAAGGGGGGCCTGATAGGCGAGATGGCTGTTCTTTGGGCTACCCTCCAGCGCAGGGCCTATTGTGGGCGAGGTTAAGGAAAATATTTATGAGTATTGCACTCTGCTGTCATAACAGATTACATTTCTGGTATTTTGCTCGAAACTCCTAAGAACTTGATTCTGATGCGGGCAAAGTGTCTGATCAAGAATTCGCTCCGCAATTTACCCACTTCTTGCGAATTTCCTCTGGAGAGGGCTTCATAGGTTTGTTTAATTTCATCCAACAAGGGTTGCACTTCCTCAGCCCAATCTCCTCTATCTGATATTATGTACCAGAGTCTTAGTGTCAAATCATAGAGGTATTGCGATATGTCTCTTAAGACGAGGTTGTCAGCTGCGTCATATAACACATTACGAAACTTGAAATCAATGTTCACCAGATCTTTTCGGCTCTTGCGGTCTAAAAGTTGGCTGCATTCCTGTCGGATCTTGTCAATCTTATCCAGGTGATCATCGGTTACGTTTTCAGCCGCTAACTTGCCTACCAATCCTTCTATCTCAAATCGAATCTGAAATACATGCATCATTTTCTGAAATTCGATCTCTGTAATCATCGTTCCAGTGCGCGGTAAAATCCTTGCAAGCTGTTCCCATACCAGCCTGCTGAGCACTTCCCGTAATGGGGTTCTGCTAACACCAAATTCTTCCGCTAGGGTTTTTTCATTCAGTATTTGGCCTGGTTTATATTCCAAAAACAGGATACGGTCTTTAATTATCCGATAGATTTCGTGGTTCATATTATGATACGATCCTTTCTGTTTTAAGCATACAGCCAGAATTTTTGGTATTATATCAAAATAATTATCTCTATATCCAAGACTAAGCCATGTTATTATTTTCTTCCAGGCATTTCTTATTTACCCTGAAGTTATTGTGCTGTCAGGTTTTTTTAAAAAAATACAGCCATACTAAATTATATAGAGCCTGTCAGTGAAAAAATCAGACAGGGACTATATTAAGATCAAGCCCAAAAAAGGCTTCTCCATAAGACCGGTTTTGATCCACCGCGGCGAACTGGAGCAGGGGATTTCAGAGGCAGATTATAGTTCAAGCCAGGTTCCGATATTGTTATCCACTGCCTTTCTGTAAATCTTAATGGCTGTTACCATGTCATCAATGGCAAGGCCGAGGTTTGCACAGATTATTTTTTCGTCTCTGTTTTATTAACGCGTTAAGACAAATCACCCTTCCTTACCTATGGTGAGATGACCTAAGTCATTGAAGGGAAACCTATTGTCGATTTCGTGCCATGTTATCTAATAAGTTTTCTTGACACATAATCGCCATAATGTTATTTTAGGTGCCACAAAATGTATTTTTCTTATGGCACCAAATCGGCAAAATCGTTTATCCATTCATGAGGTCTGTTTATTATGTTTGTCGGAAGAAATCTGGAAATCAAGCTGCTTACAGATCTGTTTGATCTAAAAAAGGCAACAATTGCTGTGTGTAGAGGACGCAGGCGAATAGGCAAAAGCACACTTATTCAGCATTTTGGGAACAAAGCCAGAACTTTTCTTGAATTTCAGGGCCTTCCTCCAAGAGAGGGTATTACAAATAAAGATCAGCTTAATGCCTTCAGTGAACAACTGGCCAGACAGACGTCCCTTCCCAGGTTAAAGTTGGATTCATGGTATCAGGCATTTTCTCTTCTGAACGGAATAATAAAAAGCGAAAAAACAGTCATTCTCCTTGACGAAATTTCATGGATGGCTGTAAAGGACAAAGATTTTGCCGGACAGTTAAAAATTGTGTGGGACACGGAACTCAAAAAAAAGTCCAAACTTATTCTTGTTCTTTGCGGTTCGGTAACTTCATGGATCGATAAAAACATCCTCAACAGCACTGGATTTATGGGGCGGGTGTCTCTGGAAATAGCACTAGATGAATTAGGCCTATCTCATTGTAACAGGTTCTGGGGGAAAAGAGCCGATCGCATAGATGCAAAAGAAAAACTAAAAATTCTTGCCGTGACAGGCGGAGTTCCTCGATATCTGGAGGAAATCAATACAAATCTGTCTGCCGAAGAAAATATTAAGAGAATGTGCTTCACAAAGGAAGGAATTCTTTTTTCTGAATTCAATAGAATTTTTAGCGACATATTCTCACGACAAGCTCCAAGCTATGAGAAAATTGTCTCGATACTTGCAAAAGGGCACAAATCTCTAAGCGAAATAGCCAGTCAATTGAAAAAGGAAAGAAACGGTCATATAAGCAGGTATCTCAATGACCTGACTGTCTCCGGCTTCATTGCGAAGGATACTGTATATAAACCGGGACAGAAAAGTAGATCAAGATTGTGTAAATACAGGTTGAAGGATAATTATCTTCGTTTTTATCTTAAGTATATAGAACCTGTCAGTGAAAAAATCAGGCAGGGACTATATAAAGATATTGCCTTAGAAAACCTTGTCGAATGGGAAGTTATTATGGGATTTCAATTTGAAAACCTTGTCTTGAATAATATTGATTCTATTTGTAAACTGCTTAATATCAATATTAATAGTGTAAGAAGCGCTGCTCCCTATTTTCAACGAAAGACTCAAAGACAGGAAGCATGTCAGATAGATCTTTTAATTCAGACAAAATATACTCTATACGTTTGCGAAATCAAATTTCGCAAGATAATTCCAAAAGCTGTAATAGGCGAAGTCCAAGAAAAAGCAGAAAAGATCAAGCCCCAAAAAGGGCTCTCCATAAGACCGGTTTTGATCTACAGCGGCGAACTGGAGCGGGGGATTTCAGAAGAAGATTATTTTGATAAGATTATATGCTTTGAAGATCTTTTGACAATACGATGACCGAATCGAGAGTGAAGTGATAAGAATCCCTTTTTCGTTTTCCTCATCTCTTCGGCATAACTGTTTGTCGTACCCTTTGAAATGTCGACGGAGGGGGTAGAAATGAAGAAGCAAATACAGATCGGCGTTGGAAACGCCAAAAGCACAGCCACGGGTTTTATTAATGCATGGAAAAGCGTGGAACGCGGAGAGAAAGTAGAAGTCGAGCAACGGTTGGACTTCGAAAACCTGGAGACGCTTCTTAAAACACTTACTTCAGGACGGTGGGTGTTCTTGATAATTTCTTTAATGCCTTACCGATAGTGCGATTCGCCTTTTTAGTTGAAGAGATTGCTTCTTTTAGGCGTTTAGATACCAGCGCCATTAGTTCAGGGGCACCCAAATCAGCGATAGTTGGCGTATCGGGGTTTATGTATCATCAGAGGCAGATTATAGTTCAAGCCAGGTCCCGATATTATTATCTACTGCCTTTCTGTAAATCTTAATGGCTGTTACCATGTCATCAATGGCCAGACCAAGATTTGCACAGATTATTCTTTCATCTCTATTTTCCCTGCCCGGTTTTGACCCGGCAGCTATTTCTCCGAGATCGGCGTAAATCTCAGATATGTGCTGAAAATATCCCAGGGATTTATAGTATAGGCATTGTTCCCGGTCATCAGTAACAAACTTTTCACATCCCTCAAATGCAGACTTCTTAAAGTAAGAATCAAAGTCGACAGGTGAAGCAAAAACGCCTGGCTTTAACCAATCAAATTCAATGGCAGGATTGGGCTCTTTGAGAATAGGGCCCGCAGTCACAATGACATCCGAATTCTCAACTGCCTCCTTAGGAGTATTGACAATTTTAATATCCAGCCCTGTTTTTGCCCGCATCTCTTCAGCATACGCGTTTGCCGCATCCTGTGAAATATCATAGGCCTTAACTTCACTAAGCTCAGGCATAATGATCTTGAGTGCTTCCAGATTCGTCCTACCCTGAACTCCGCATCCAAGGACTCCTATTGTATTCGAATCCATATTTGCCAGGTATTTAGCTGCCACGGCCGTGGCGGCACCGGTTCGCATGGCCGTAATCCAGATGCAGTCCATCACAGACAAGGGAATTCCAGTCTCAGGGTCGTTTAAAATGAGCAACCCGTTGATATAAGGCAAGTCTTTCTTATAGTTTTCAGGGAACCCGCTGACCCATTTACACCCCGCTGCTCCAAAACTTGGAACAGCGGCTGGCATGGCATGAATAAACGCATCAGGCATTGTGTGGATACCTGGTTTTGGCGGCATTTCTACCTTTCCAAGGCCTTTTTCCTTAAAGGCCTCATCCAGTGCTTGAATAATCATCTCCATTGGTAAATCCACTCTTTCAACATCTTTTTTCGACAAATAAAGCATTTTCTGTGTTTCCACGGCTTACTCCTCTCTTTCCAAAACACAATCTCTTATTTAAATCACATCTTTTTTAAAAGCTGGTTGGCAGCGGTTAGCGTGGGATCCCATGTGGGACTGAAAGGCGGGGCATAGGCCAAATCGCACTGGCTGAATTCTTCTACGGTCATATTCGCATGCAAGGCCACAGACGGCGCTTTTATCCTGTGAACGGCGCCCTCGTTTCCCACTATCTGCATTCCTAAAAGCCGTCCTGATTTTTTGTCCCCGACAATCTGGAGATGCATTGTTGTGGACCCCGGGTGCGCATGTGCACGAGAACGGGTCTTGATCACCGCCTCCACAGGTTCGAACCCGAATTTTTCCGCCTCGCGCATGCTCAACCCCGTTCTGGCCACTTGCAGGTCAAAGACCTTAAAGACTGCCGACCCCGCTATCCCAGGGAGCTCTGTCCTTTTCCCTGTTACATTGTCGGCCACGGCCCACCCTGCCCTATTGGCCCTTAGCGCTAAAGGGACCCACGTCTTCTGCCCCGTGACCACATGGTATGCATCCGCGCAATCACCGGCAGCATAGATATCTTCATCCTTTGTTACGAGAGTTTTGTCTACAGCGATAGAATTAGAAGGCCCCAGGTCAAGACCTGCTTTGGCAGCGAGTTCGCTGCCGGGCTTAACGCCTATTGCTACCAGGACCATCTGACCTTCAAGTATAAGATCCGGGCAGATAACTTTGAGGACATCCCCCTCTGCCGTTATACGTTCGATTTTGTGTCCCATGTGAATCTTTACACCATGGCCTTCAATTTCCTCTTTGACTACGGATGCCAGTTCTTCGGCCATCCAAGGGAGAAAAACAGGTCGCGGTTTCACCATAGCCACATCAATACTCCTCGCACGCAGGGCCTCACACATCTCCAGGGCGATATATCCCATGCCAATGATTATCACCTTTTTAACATCCTGAGACCGGATAAAATCTTTTATCTTCCTGCCATCCTCAAGACTCTTGAGGGCCACAACACCGGGCAGATCAAATCCAGGAAGGTCAAGCATAATAGGAGAGGCACCGGTTGCGATCAAAAGCTTGTCATAGGGGATTTTGAATTCCTTGCCCTGTTGGTTCTTCCCTGTGACTGTTTTTGAGGAACGGTCAATATGCTCCACCTCATGCCCGGTCCTCAGATCAATGCCCTGTTTTTCCCTGAAGACCCTGGCATGACGGACAACAAGATCATCCACTTCACGCTCAGGTTCGGCAATGTTATAAGGCATGCCACAGGCGCTGTAAGAGACATCCGAAGTTTTTTCCAGCACAGTTACTTCCAGATCTGGCTGATTCCTTTTGGCACGACTTGCAGCACTCATCCCTGCCGCATCTCCACCAATAATCACAAATTTCATATTTTTTGCTCCTTTCGTCCTTTGATCACATTGAAACCCAATTAGGATGATACCCCACTGGAATTCAATTTTTACTTTTTTTATCAAGAAAAGGCAACAGTTTTACTTGCCCCTCAATGTCTTTTTGGATATGTAGTAATTAATTTTTATAAAAGGAGATTATCATGGGTGAAATAAGTTTGGATTTGTCAGGTAAGGTGGCACTGGTAACCGGGGGCAGTCGTGGATTGGGAAAGGCCATTGCAATGGCCATGGCCATAAAAGGGGCGGACGTGGTTATTTGCGGGCGCAAACAGGAAAATCTGGATGGAGCCGTTGAAGATTTTAGTCAAGCAGGCTTGTCCGTTATGACCCAGGTTGCAAACGTAGGGAAATCTGACCAGGTGACGGACTTATTCCAGGCTATCGAAAAACGATTTGGCAAACTTGATATCCTGGTGAATAATGTCGGCATGAATATCCTGACCCCTGCCGTGGCAGAAGCTGAAGAAAGTCTGTGGGACAAAACTATGGAGACAAATCTTAAAGGCACATATTTGACCTCGAGCCGGGCCGTTAGTTTAATGAAGAAGACCGGAGGGGGAAAAATAATCAATATCAGCTCCATTGCTGCAAGAAGGGCCGCGAGGGGGATGGGAATATACTGTGTGGCAAAAGCGGGCGTTGAAATGCTTACCAGGGTGCTGGCCGTTGAGCTTGCAAAAGACCATATCAATGTTAACGCAGTCGCGCCATCTGTGGTAAAAACCCGATTCAGCCAGCCATTCTGGAGCAACGAAGACCTGTTGAATGAAATTGTTAAAACCATTCCAATGGGACGAATTGCAGAAACAGATGATGTGGTGGGGACTGTCCTATTCCTGGCATCCAGCCTTTCCGATTTTATTACCGGAGAGGTTATTACCGTGGATGGGGGGTCTATGGCATAGTGGTTAGTAGATAATGGTTTGTTGTCAGTTGTAAGGGGCTTTGAAGCGCATGTGTTGGAATTCACAGGTTATTATGAAAGGAGAATCTAAATATGCAATGTCACGAAGTCGATTATGAATTATTCGGAAACGATATGCAGATCGTGGAGGTAGAACTTGATCCCGGCGAAACTGTAATTGCGGAGGCCGGAGCAATGAACTATATGGAAGACAGCATATCCTACGAGGCCCGCATGGGAGATGGATCAAGGGCAGACGAGGGGATCATGAGCAAACTGCTGAACGTAGGAAAACGCGTCCTGACAGGAGAATCAATATTTTTGACCCACTTTACCAACCAGGGCCAGGGCAAAAAACGCGTTGCTTTTGCAGCTCCTTACCCCGGAAAAATCATCCCTCTTGATATGGCCAAAGTGGGTGGGGAAATTTTTTGCCAAAAGGATGCCTTTCTGGCAGCGGCCCTTGGCACACA